>NZ_BAAGDP010000007.1:0-129077 GCF_054660695.1 Turicimonas sp. TL08 | reverse complement strand
GCATTTTGCTATCAGCTTCCTTCAGATTCAACGTCGCCGTTGAACCCTTGCCGAGTCGCTAACCTTTCCCCTCATCGGGCAGGTTCGGGATTTGCACCCTATAGAGAGACGCCCTGCTGGGCGCACATGCTATAAGAGCTTTTCTTCGCGGAAGAAAAGCTCTTGAAAAATGTGGTTAGAAAAATTAATTTGTAGCACTCACACTACCATCAGGATTGATGTGAGTGGAATATGAAGCCAAGTGTTTAGTTTCATTAGCCGGGAGAACCCTCTTCCCGCTTCTCGCCATTTTTAACGCCGTCGAAACATCTCCGGAAATCGCATAACGAAGATTGTCTCTCATCACCAAGACCTTATTCCCGTAGCCCTTGTCAGTTCTATGATTTGCGGCGCCAACGTAGAATTTCAGACCTTTAGCCAGTGAACCTGTTTTGTTGATGTACTCTCGTAAAATCTCAGTGCCTACTTCAATTCCAGCCTCAATATTGTTGGCTGCTTTCAGACCTCCAAAACGTTTGTATTTCGAAGTATGCACACGCACATGAACCTGCATCAAACCTTTAGCTCCTGCAGCACTTTTAGCATTCGGATTAAAAGAAGATTCAATAGCAATAATTGACAGAATCAACAAAGGGTCAATGTCGTATTTCTTTCCGGTAATGAAAGCCTGAGCTACCGCTTCTTTAATATCTTGTTCCTTTGCTTTAGTAAAGTATTTTGATATGAAAGATACAGCACGCTCTTGAATGACAGACAATCTGTCTTCTTCATTTTCTTGAGCAACAAACGGCTCCAGATCCAAATTCAAATAAGAAAGGACCTTTTGACTAGCCGCCTCTGAGTTAGCCTCAGTAGCAGGTGCCTCCACACAAAGCGAGTTTATGTAGTAGGTAAGAAGACAAAAACCAGCTGCCACGAGAACAAACTTGCGAAACTTGACGGCTGCGCTCATTGTTTTTGACCAACGGCGACCAGCTGTCACAACACCGGCTCCTTCGGATAGTGTATTTTTATCAATCATTTAAAAATTATCTCATAGGGTTTTTCTCTTGAAAACCAATGAGAAGCAATGATTAAGTGAAATTGTGTAGGCAGATGCAATTAAATGTGACGCCTAAATTGGGGATGCTTTCCTCTTGAAATTTTTCCTTCAACCTTTGACCTTAGTAGGTTCAATCCAAAATCTTGAGAAAAAAATTGGCCATTTTGGGTTCTTGAGGTTGTTAAATATATTTACATTTTGTCGAACACGGTTACCTTTCTATCTTGCTCAAGCCTGCAAAATCCAAGTTAGCAATTTAGTAATACTATAGCTTTGTCAAAAATCCTTCTGACACAAGCAATCTCCATTCGATATCCGCCTTTATTTGGTGTCCTTTTTGAGAGGTTCTTCTTCTCCGCCACCACTGCTTTCAGAGGACAAATAAGCGAACAGAACCATTAATACCATTGCAATAATTGAACAACCGCGTACAGCAAGTTCTGCCCCGAAAAACTTTGCCGAGAGACCCAAAATCAATTGTCCTACCGGAACAAGTCCCAGCATCACGGCTAAGTACATGGCAGAAAACCGTCCCCGATAAATGTTGGGAGCTTTACGCTGAACGGCGTTATTAGCAGCCGCCAAAGAAAAAGTTAATGCGGCGCCGGCAACTAAAGCGCAAATCCATTGGGAACCTAAAGACTCCAGTGCCGGAAGTACGGCAAAACCGATACAAGTGATCCACCCGCCCATCCAGACAGTGGTGACGTGATTAATGATTCGCTTGTTTTTCTGCATGAGCACGGCAGCAGCTACTGCTCCAAACCCCAAACCGGAAGACATAGAACCGAAACTTACCAGCTCAGAACCTTTCAATGAAATAGCCGGTAAAAGCGCAACAGACGGCATCACTAATATGGAAAGACAGGCAACCTGAGGCAAAACTTCTTTAAGTACTTGGTACTTAGCAAAAAGTTGTCGGGACGTCATCCCCGTGCTTTCTTCTCTTTCCTGTTGTGTCGTTGCATTCGGAATGCGGACCACGGCCATGATGTAGATCATCGGGATAAAGCAAATCGCATTCATGGCAAAGCACCAGCTGTTGCCGACTGACTCAATAATTGCAACTGCTAATAAAGGTGCAAAAGAACGTGCTACGTTCATAATCAGCGATTGACGGGCTACAGCTTGGGAGACGGTTTCTCCGCTTTCGACCAACATTGAGTGCAGAGCCGGACCGTCAACGGAACTGATTATTCCGAAACACAAAGCTAATACGGCCAAGATAGTTGGAGTCAAATGATTGTGATAAGCCAAGAAAGCCGTTATTGCCGCAACACAGCAACCCAAAGTCTGAGTAACTAAAAGAATTTTGTGTCGATGAAAACGGTCGGCTACTTGCCCGGCCAAGGGAGCAAGCGGAAGAGTCGGCAGAGCAGAAAGCAATGCGATTGCACTTAGCCATATAGGCGAATGAGTAAGCGTCCATACCACCCATGACAGTGCCATCCCATGGACAAAACGCCCTAACGTCGAAAAGCTGTATGCATACCAAAAGTAACTTTTCCCTTTCAACGCTCATCCTCTCTTTCTCTGTATTCAGCGAAATATTCTAGATTAGTTATGAGCTGTACGGTAAAACCCGATATCCTTCTTTCCAAAAAAAAACCGGTCATACAAAATGGCCGGCTGCTTAAAAACAAAAGCTAGGATTTCATGTCAAATCTTTTCTATACGTCCATGAGTTTTTCCAATTCCTCTCTATTTCCTGCTAACTCTGGTTTCTCGGACAAGATAACCATTAATTTAAGACGAGCTTTCGCAGCTGAGGTTTCTCCTCCGCGGATAGCCCCCTTGTTTCTGCTGTCAGTGACGGAACCCGGATAAGCGTAGACCTGGTAAGGACGGCCTCCGTGAGTTCGGGTAGTTATGACGACTACAACACCTTTATCCGTTGCGTCTTTAATTCCTTCTACCATCATCGGCGGAATATTTCCTCTGCCGAATCCTTCAACAATGATGCCTTTGCAGCCTTTTGCGACAGCGTAATCAATGTAATCTCGGCCGATACCTGTCTGGGCCGGTACGATATCAACGCGTGCCGTGAGAGCTTTAGGAGCAAAGGTTTGACGGTTCAATGGTTCTCTTCTGAATACAACTCTGTCCACATCGCAGTAACCAATGGGTCCCCACCATGGAGAGGCAAAAGTAGCAGGATTGGCAGAATGAGTTTTGCGGACTTGGCCGGCTGCATGAATAGTTTCATTGAGGAGGACCATCACGCCCTTCCCTCTAGCTTCCTCGCTAGCTGCTGTCTTTACTGCGCAATAGATATTTGCGGGACCGTCAGGGCTGGTGTCTCCGGCACCTCTCATTGCAGCGGTAAGTACAACTGGCTTTTCGCCTTGGTGAAGCAAATCCAGCATATAAGAAGTTTCTTCCACTGTGTCAGTACCATGCGTAACTACGGCGCCTGCAACTTCCTCGCTTTCTAAAGCTTTATTAATCATTTTTGAAAGCTGGAACATCATCTCGGGAGTCATTCCCGGGCTAGCGATATTGGAAAACTCACGCACTTCAACATCAGCGACTTTGTCTAAACCCGGGACAGCTGCTGCCAAATCTTCTCCGCTCACGGCAGGAACAAGACCATTAACCTTAGGATCGTATTTCATGGCAATTGTGCCACCGGTTGTAAATACGATAACTTTCTTCTTTCCGCTCATTCTTAACTCCTTATAGATTGAATTGTTTCTTGATCTCAGCTAAGCGCACAGACGCTTCTTGTTTTCTTCCGTTTAAAACTTCGATTCCTTCAATGATTAAATTTACATATCTGTCTACATCATCTAAGGAAAGCGTAGGAAGCACTTCTTGTTCTAACTGGCTGTTCGGAATAAATAAGCTTAATACACAGCTGGTTCCGGGAATACAGCCCACTCCGCCCATTACCTTATGGATAGAGTTAGACATGAAAGTCGTTCCACCTAAGTCTTCACTCGCAAATCTATTAAGTTCTGCAGCTATCTTTACCTTTTCAAAGGAAGTAGTGGCGACTGAAAACTTCTTCCCGAGTTCCTGAATGTACTCTCCTTGCTCTTTGGTGAGGGACTCCATGGCATTCTCAGATCTGCGCAGCAGCTCAGGACGATAAATTGCTGGGTAACCTAGATTTTCGGCACCCTTCAAAAGACATTCTGCAACCACTGAGTTGTCATGTTCCTCGTTTCCTCTGATAAGGAAAGTAGGCTTAGTAATTTCTGATGACACAGGTTGTGCACAAACTTTTCCTTCGATTACAAACGAAGGCAAACCATCAAGCCCGAGCTTTTGCATCAGCTCAAACTTGCCAAAGAGGTTAACATTACCTTCAATGTCTTCATTTGGCCCTAGTCCTCCGATGGAAGCGTTAGACAGGCCCATTACTGAAACGTTAATGCCGTTAATGTTTAATCTGGTTCCAATGACTTTGCCGCAATTGCCTTCGACTTCTTCATCCGAGGCAAAGAAAAAGTCGGGATACTGCTGCAAAAAGCTATCCATGGCAACATTTGCCACTGCTGTCTGAAAAGCAACCGGAACTTCCATGGCACCTTGCCCAAGAATTCTTCCAAAAGTTTCGCATGCAATAGCTTGAGAATTTATAGCTTGTTTTCCGAGAGCATAAGAAGAAAGTCTTTTTTCAAAAGCTGTAATACCTCTTCTGGCAAATGCCCTCCCTGTCCCTCCGCTCTTGGTTTTAACTTCAAAATAGGCGTCTTGACGCCCGGTTTTAACGTTTATTTCTACTATTTCCAAATCAATGCCCGTTGCTCTCTGAAGCAACGCAGTCACTGCACTTAAGCCTCCTGAATCGTCCTGAATAAATCCAAGATGGCTATTTGCATGACCGCATCCGGCGTGTCCCACAATTCCCAGCTCGGCTTTGCCCTCTTTAATTAATTTAATCATTGACGCTCCCAAAAAGGCGAGAGATATCAAATCCCTCGCCTATTTCAAAATTAGAGAATAGAAAGTGCCATGGAAATGCACAGTGCTACGAAGCAACCAAAGAGAATGGAAGGTCTTTGGAACAAGTTAGCTGGTTTAAGAGCTGAGCCAGGTACAACAGGAATAACTGTAGCCAGAGCTGCAACCGGACCGCCTGTTAAGAAGTATTGAATCAAAGATGCACCGGATGCAGCAGCGAAAGCAGCGGCAAAAGGATCAGCACCTGAAGCGAGTACTACTTGGAGGAAAGGAATAACTACAGCAACGGATGCTCCGTAAGATTGAGTCATGAAGCCGGTAACAAAAGATACGCAGAACATGATCAGGATCGGAGAGAACGAAAGCATCGGAGCTGCAAATGTAGAAATCGTATCTGCCAAACCAATCTGCTTAATAACCGTGCTCATGAATAAGAAGCCGATAGTTGCAACCAACGGAGTAGCAATAAGTCCAACACCTTGCATCATGGTCTGTTCGGAGGACTTCATATCCTTATGGGCAAGAACCATCACGACCAATGCTGAGGCCAAACCTACTAAGAAGATAGGCAAGCCAAGTACGAAACCAACCACTAAAACAATGAATGGGAGAAAAGCTCGGAAGGAGGTGGTCTTGTACTCTTTATTGTTAATCTCGGCCATGACTGCCAGTCTGTCTTCTTCAGAAATAGTGACACCGCGCTTGTGCATGTCACGGACAACACGAAGGCAGGACATGAAGAAAATTGAAAGAGCCGCAATTAAGCCGAGAACATTGAATAAACCGTAACCAATACCCGCAGTCGCCAGAATTGCTACCTGAGTTGGATGTGTAAAGCCGGCCAAGTTGCCAATATGGCCTGCGTGGCCCTGAATACCGGCGACCTTGTTCGGATCAACGCCTAAACGCACAGCAGCAGGACCTGTAATCACAGCAGTGATAACCGGCTGTGTAAAACCGGTTAAAGCACCGATACATCCGGCAGCAATACCTCCGGCGGTACAGACACCGGGGCCCCCGCCAATTTTATTTCCAACACGAACGATATCGCGAACGATAACATCCAAGAAACCGGTGGCCTGCATGATACCGATAAAGAGCAGGATGCCCGTCATATCTGCAATAACCGGATTCAAGCCGGAGTTAATCATTTTTGCGACGGTGACCGGGGCACTTCCCGCGAGCGGGAAGCCGGCAACAATGGCGGAAATAGCCGCACCGGTAATAGCAGTAATGTAAATAGGCGTTAGGCCTGTAATCATAACTATTAGCGTCAATACCATAATGCATTGAGCTATGACGATTTGAGTTGTCATTTTTTCTCCAAAGGATTTGAGTTTTGAGATTCCCTCAAGAAAATGATCTCAAGATCGCATTGCAGCTCAATAACAAAACTTTTAAAAATATTGCAAAAAAATTGCTAAATCTCAGTAATTACGCCTAACCAAGAAAGATGGACAAAAATAATGATTTACTGCCGAAGAGTTATTCTTCCAGGAGAAGGTATCCGACGCTCGAATATGCTCCAATCACATCCCTCGTCAAACCGGCTTGCTCGAGCTTTCTTCGAATTCGAGCAAATGTAACCCTTAAGTACTGAACTTCTCCTATGTATTCGTCCCCCCAAACTGTTCTCAACAGTCTTTCGTGGGTTAAAACTTCTCCCGGATGTTTCATTAATTCAAAGAGTAATCGGAATTCTCTGTCTGTCAGCTTCACGTGTTCGTCGCCGACCATACAGTCTCTCTGAGAAAGATTAAGAGACAAATTGCCGCTTACCAAAACTTCTTGAGCTGGCCTTTGCACTGGCTTCACTCTTTGGCTTCTGCGAAGCACGGCTCGAATTCTCTCCAAAAGTTCTTGGATGTAAAACGGTTTAGAAATGAAGTCGTCGGCTCCTTCTCTAAAACCTTCAATAATCGTGGGTCTTTCATCTTTTGCTGAAAGAATAATGACGGGAACGTCTGAGTACTTTCTTAATTGCTTTAACATTGCCATCCCGTCCATTTCCGGCATCATCAAATCAAGAAGAATCAAATCGGGTTTATTTAAAGAGTGATTAAAAACCTCCAATGCTCGCTTCCCGTCTTCTGCCTGGACGACGTCGAATCCTTCAAAAGCCAGATTAGTGCTAATCAGTCTTCTGATCTTTGTTTCATCATCAACCACCAGAATCAAAGAATTATTTGGATTCATACTGCCAACCTCAACTTAAAAGTAGTCCCTGTTCCTTTATTTCTTTCAGCCCAAATTCTGCCGCCGTGAGCAGCCATAATGCCGCGGCAAATGGCTAAGCCTAACCCAGTTCCTCCCACTTTTCTATCCGCACCCATTTCTACTTGATAGAAAGAATCGAATATCTTCGAGAGATAGTTCTCCTTTACTCCTATTCCGTTATCTTGGAAAGCAATTTCTATTTCTTCTTTTACCAGACGAACCGTTACATGGCAAACCGGCTCCAATTTCGATCGATAGCGCGCCGCGTTACCAAAGATATTGATAAATACTTGAATCAGTCTGTCTTTGTCTGCCTTTAAAAATTCTGCACCTTCTTGGATTTGGGTTGTGATTTTTAATTCGGGATAATGTTGGCTGACGGCGCCGATAGCCTGATCAAGAAGGCGTCTAACGGAGTAAATCTTGGGACGGAGAACAATGGAGCCTGCCTCTATTCGAGACATATCCAACCAATCTTCAACCAGGCGCTGCAGTCTTGAACTCTCTTCTAGCATCTCCGAGAGCAATTCATGAGCAAATTCAGTATCTCTTTGGATAAGCTGCCGTTGAAGAGTCTCGACTTGAAGTCTCATTGTTGTCACAGGAGTTTTTAACTCGTGAGCAACCATCGAGACCAAGTTCTTTTTCATCCTTTCCATTGCTATATCTTGAGATATATCTCTTATTAAGAGACCGCGGCGTCTTCCGGAAAACCCGTAAAAGCCGGGAACGTTAAAAGCCGATGTTTCAATGAAAAAATCAGAATCCGTTGTGCTTGAATATCTTCGAGGACGCTCTTCTTGTTTGTCGAAACCTTCCTCTCCAAGTTCTGACGAACGGAATAGAGAAGAAAATAATTCTTCAAAATTTGGAACTTCCTGTTCCGGCATCAATCCTAAAAGGCGTCGAGCTGCTTTATTCCCATAAAGAAGGCTTCCTGTCTTTCCCACCAAGATAACTCCCTCAGTCATTGATTCCATCAAAGCCGTAAAACGGGAGGCTGAGGTTTTCAAGGAAGAATACATTTCTTGGTTATCCATAACAATTGCAATGGAATGGGCAAGCCTTAGAAGAGGACCGGAAGCAAACGATGAAGCATTTCCTTGTCCGCAATCAAAATATAAATAACCCAATCTGCTTCCGTCATTGGCTTTTACAGAGATGTACTGAAACACACTATCTGTAAGCATCTCCTTGGAAAAGAAAAGGGTAGGAATAGAAAAAATATCTTTGAATCGATTAATAGTTTTTGCGATAACAACGTCTACCGAGTCCTCCAGAGGAGCTAATAGCAGCTGCAGACTCTTCAACTCTTCTTTTCTTTGGTTTAAAGAAGCGGTACGTCTTTCAACTTGCTCACTCAATGCTTCATTAACAGATTCAAGCCTTTTTTGGCTCATTAGAACTGTGGCCGCCATTTCTTCGAACTTAGTTGAAAGAAGCTGCAACTCTAAAGGCGCAGTCTCTTTAAACACGTCGTCCATTTGAGAAATTTTGCCGGTTTTCTCAAATGCGCTGAACTGCTCAATCAACTTATGAACCGCTTCGTTGAGCTGTCTTCCTAAGACAGTCCCAACCACAAAGGCTGCGAGAATTGCTACCAACAGGAAAATACCTGAAGTCGTTAGTGATGAAAGAAGTTGTCTATCTCGAATTGCCAGAGGCTGACCCACAGCTAAAAGAAGATCACCCGGAGAAACTTTCATGGCTGTTATTACTTGGGCTTCATTTCTTTTCTTGTCTGTTCTCCAAACGGCCGGGGAATTTTTTATTTTTTCAGTAGCCTCTTTGTAGAAGTCTTTTCCCCCTAGAGGGGAAAATGTAAAGTTCTCTCTTTTGATAGGCTTCTGAAAGAAACTCTGTCCTGAACTGTCGAGAAGCTGAATAGAGAACGGTTCGAGACCGATAATATGATCGAACACTTCAGAAAAATATTTTTCAGAGACGCAAGTTGTCAGCCAATAACCTTGGAGACGTAGCTCCTCTTTCACGGGAGAACCAAAGCAATACTGCGGGTGAGCACCTCCCGTATATTTATAAAATTCAAAGTCGCTCTTGGCGTATCGGAACTTTTGACGAAGTAAATGAAATATTCTTTCATCTTCGGGGCCGAGACTTTCCGGCTCCTGAAGACTAATAGTCTTGTCGCGAGAATCCTCTTGAGTTGGGACGAGGAAAAGAGAATTAAACGATGTCTGACGCGTAACTCTAGTCTGAGCCCACTCTTTAAAATAGCTTTTAGGATTCTGTAAATGAATTGATAGTGAATCCAAACTTGAATCCAAAAATGAACGGATAGTTTCGATTTCATTCGAAAGCTGCCTTCCTAGCTGCTCCATTACTGCTATCTGCCTGACATCATTTTCCTCATTTTCTCTTTGAATCTGATTCAGGTGCATGAAAGCCAGCATAAACAATGGCATTAACGCTGTCCAGGTAATTGCTCGGGTCAAATAACCGCGGAAATCTTTCTGGATCATCTGCTCTTCCACTCGGACTTTTACAGTGGTAGGCAATGGAACTGAGAAACTAGGATTGGGAGAAGGCATTTTGTAAAATCCTCTTTTTTCGCCATTTTTGCATAGTGAAAATCTTTTGGTAAGTGTCCTTCTCATTTTTATTCACTTGCAACCTTTCTGGTGATTACCCCGAAAATGTATCCCGAGATACAGTCCTACCCTTTTTCGTGTAAAGAAGGTTACGGACAAAACAAGCTTACTCGGAGCAAAATACTCCTCATGGTGATTAGCAAAATTAGCTCGATGATTCAAAGAGTTATTGCTGTTAGCACTTAATTCCAAGGAGACTAGATAAATGAAAAAACTGCTCACTATTGCCGTTTTAGCCACGTTGTCCACAATGACATATGCCGCCGACAAAGTTATCGACACTGACATCGTTGTCGTCGGTCAAGGCGCCGCCGGTACAGCAGCTGCTTTCGCAGCAGGCGAACTCGGCGCTAAAGTCGTCGGATTAGAAAAGAAAGGACTCCCGGGCGGTACAGGCAACTTCTCTGAAGGTATCTTCGCTGTTGGTACAAAGATGCAGCGTGATTACTATATTCCTCTTACAAAGGACGAAACCTTCAAGAAGATCATGAACTATGGTCACTGGAGAAGCAACGCTCGTCTCGTAAGAGCTATCGTTGACAAATCCGCTGACACTGTTGACTGGATGATCAAGCACGGCGTTAAGTTTGAAAAACTTACAACAAACTATCCAGGCGGTCTTTACACTTGGCATATTTATGAAGGCCGCGGAGCCGGTTGGATTAACCTCTTCCAGAAGAAATCAAAGAGCGATTACGGTGTTGAAGTCCTTTTCAACACTCCTGCCGAAAAACTCCTTATGAAAGACGGTAAGGTTGCCGGCGTTATTGCAAAAGACAAAGACGGCAATACAGTTACTGTCAATGCGAAAGCCGTCATCATCGCAACCGGCGGTTTCGCTGACAACCCCGAAATGATGAAAAAGTACACACGTTTCCCAAATACTGACGGATTGGCACAGTCCGGTAAAAACGGTGTAGGTATTCAGATGGCTTGGTCTGCCGGGGGCGGTAAAGAAGGCTTGGATGTTCAGCAGTCTTATCGTCCGGGCCCAAGAGGAGTAGGAACGACAAACCACGTTTCTGCCACTGCTAAGCAGCCTCATCTTTGGCTGACACCGGGCGGAGATCGTTTCTGCGACGAAACAATTATGGGCGACTGGCCCGCAGCCGGAAACGCTCTTGAAAGAATCGGCGGCCAAATGTGGGTAGTTTATGACAACAAGAACCTCAACTCCATGAAACATGACGGTATCGTTCAGGGCGTTGGCGTAATGGTTCCAATCGGAGCAAAACTCACCAAATTCGAAGAAGAATGGCCGGCAGCTGAAAAAGCAGGTTGGGCAGTAAAAGCCAATACATTGGAAGAATTGGCCAAGAAGACCGGCATGGATCCTGAAAAACTGAAAGCCAGCGTTGAACAATACAACAATGCTGCAGAAGTTCGCCATGACGCACTCTTCGCTAAAGATCCGCAGTACATCTTCCCGGTTAAAGAAGGTCCTTTCTACGCAATCAAGAGCGTTGCCTCCTCTCTCGGTACACTCGGCGGCATCAAAGTTAACGATCGTCTCCAAGTCGTCACCGACAAGGATAAAGTTATTCCTAACCTCTACGCAGCAGGTTCCGACGTGGGCGGTATGTACGGTGACTCTTATGACCTCTTGATGGCCGGCTCTACCATTGGTTTTGCTGTTAACTCCGGCAGAATCGCTGCAGAAAGTGCTGTCAAAGATCACAATATCGGCAAGAAATAAAAAATAGTTTCTCCTGAACTGAACGGAAGCCGCCCTCGGGCGGCTTTTGTTTTAGCTGAAACGGTGTAATACCGACTTTTCAAAACTTGGTGCACGTGAAAAAATTGACCCGTCCAATATTGAAATAAGAAACAAATGCGTCAAATTTTTCATGCCCTTCCCTGGATCCCTCCGAAGGAACCGCGAGAAGTCGCTGAGCTGTTCTCCCAGTATGGAGTTCCACTCACTTATAAGTCAGGTCAGCTGCTTAAAAGCCGCGGAGAAAACAACAAACTATTCCTGATAACTAAAGGAGCGGCCGCCTACTACATCGCTGACAGATATAAAAGTCACCCAAGCGTTCTCAACTTATTAATTCCAGGGAGATCTGCCTGTGATTTATCCGCTTTGACTGAAACCAAAGTCAATGTAACGACCCGCGCAATCGGCCCTTGCGAAGTTTTGGCGATGCATCCTCATTTGATTTCCAAATTTATGCTTGAACATTCTGAATTCAGTCTTGATTACGCCAAACATGTGGTTTTCAAACAAGAATGTTCAATAGAGGCCATGGTGGCTAATTTCACATTGGAGCCGGCAGAACGTCTCAGGCGTTTACTCAAAGTTCTTCTAATCAGCTATGAAAAACCTATCCCGCCAAATTCTTGGATTCGGATTCCTCTCGACTTAACGAACGAGCAGTACGGTTCCGTCGTAAATTTGACTCGTGTCTCCGTAAGCAGACTCTTTTCGGATTGGACGTCTAAAGGTCTTCTGAAAAAGAGCGGACGCACTGTGTATGTGATGTCTTCACTGTTCGATAATATGTACGATTGGGTTAAGTAATTTTTCGGCCAGCATTCCCTCACCTTTGGAGAAGCATAAAAAAATGAATGTAGTTATTACAACATTAAATTTCACAGAAACAGCTCTCAGCAAGCTTAAAGAAGCAGGACTGAATGCATGGAAATACAGCGGACCTGCCTTGGGTGCAGGGGTCAGCGAAGATATCCTGTACGAAGCAGTTAAAGATGCAGATATCATCATCGCCGGTACGGAAACCTACTCACCAAGCCTCCTCAAACGACTGCACAAACTCAAATTGATCTCTCGAAACGGTATTGGATACGATGCAATAGATTTGAAGGCTCTCAAAGAGCTCGGCATCGGCCTGACCCGAACTACCGGCTTTGTCGAAGGTGCCGTAGCCGAACATGTTATGGCCTACATCCTTTATTTCGCCAGAAGAATTGATGCCCAAAACAAATCGATGCATGAACATGTTTGGAAACCAACACTGGTACCGGGTGCTAAAGGTAAAACTTTAGCTCTTTATGGCTTCGGAGGAATTGGAAAAGAAATCGCTAAAAGAGCCGTTCCTTTCAAAATGAATGTAATCTACTACTGCCGTCATCCGAATCTCAAGGATGAAAAAACTTACGGCGTCAAATATGTTGATGAAGAGACCCTCCTTAGAGAGGGAGACTTTCTTTCTCTGAATGTTCCTTTAACCGATTCGACTTTTCATCTAATCGACAAGAGCAAATTAGATCAGATGAAGACCGGCTCGATTTTGATCAATATTGCCAGAGGTCCCGTTATCGACGAATTTGCAGTAGCAGACGCATTAAAGTCCGGAAAACTTGGAGCCGCTGCGGTGGATGTATTTCCCACCGAGCCTTGCACGAACTCACCTCTTGCTGACTGTCCGACTGCAGTCCTCACTCCTCATACGGCTTCTTCTACCGTAGAAAATTCTGCTGAGATGAACATCGCTGCCGTTGATAATGTTTTGAATTATCTACAAGGAACTCTCGACGACAAATACCTGGTCATCAAAGGAGTTCGCTAACGTAAATTCTCCTCTTGACCATATGCATCGAGAGGAGGATTTTGCATTAGTTTTTGAAAAAATCAGTCGTTTGCTATACAGCGGCTATCTAATCGACCGCGATAGTGTCTTACCCACTGAGAAAACTCTACCCCTTTAGAAAGGATCTGAGTTTCTACCGGAGGAAGCGTTACTTCGGATGCATGCATTTGCTCTGGACTTAAAGCTGAGTAGGAAACCCGGATCTCTTCCTTATCACCAACTTTCCACTTTTCGAAAGTCAAATAGCCTCCCGGAACATTCTCATTTCTCATTCTGTCCGGTTGCTTCCAGTTCAAGTCAAACAAAGCGCCGAGATTAGCCAAGTTAGTGTCATGCCCGACTAAAAAAGTATATTTAGGACCGTCTGCTTTTTCTAATGACTCAATAATCTTCGCTCCTAGAGCCGATCCTTTGTAACGAGCCACTTCCATATCTCGGTTAAGAATTGAGAAAACGCCAACTCGTAAAGGCATAACTTTCAGTATCTCGGTCCAGGGCATCTGACCCCAGCCCGGGAGTTGGTCAGGCCATTGTCCCCACTCCAAAGCCAAAATTTCCGTAAAGCTTGAACCATAGTAAGGCCCCCCACTCAAGCCAACTTTATGTTTACTAGCATGACCTACCATTTCGCCGGAAAAATTGCCTTCGGTAACTTTATTTAATAGAGATATCTCTTGAGCGTAGACCTCAGAGACGCCTTTAGAGTTTTGGGTCAGTTTCTCAGCTAAAGAATCTGGATGTTTAATCTTACAAACCTTGGCTTTAAGAGGGGAAAACAGCTTCGAATGTTTTGCAGAAGTAACTTTGACTTTTATTCCACACTGTGGAAATAAGCCTTCGCTTATAGCCTCAGCTGTTTTAATTGTTCGTTCGTCTACGTCCGCAATGATTTCGACTTCATTCGGATTTGGGCATTGACTAAAAACGAATGGGCTTATTTTGCTGTTTTGTTTCCACGTTCCCTTAACCAATCTATATCCTCTTGGGGTCAAATACCCTTTTTCTACTCCCCAATTTGGCCATTGACGAGAACTCCATGAAGCAAGCGTTTCAGCAGACTGAGTCGGGGATCGAACTCCGTGTCTGGAAACTACTACAACTTTCTCCAGCTCTTCATAAACCGGTGTTCCTGGAATCGGCTCTTGAGAAAAACTGGAATTACATACAGATATAACTAACGCAGAAACTAGATAGGCCCACTTATTATTCATCATCCACTCCAGGAGGTTATTAAGAAGAATATATAGCGTGGAAAACAGTTTTCGGTTTAAAACCAACCGAATCGGTTAATCAGAAATAGTCAACCAAGTAGAGTTCTAATTAAGAAGCTTTTCTTGCTTCGAATAACGGAAAATGAATCATTAGTTTTAAATCTTAGGAAATACCCTTAGAAACAAGCGGAGAATGTATCATTTTTTTCAAACAGGCTCATTACATTTTTTCTGTCAATCCGTTATTCAATTTCCAACTCTTGCAGAAGCGTGCTTCTCTTTCGCAAGCACTGATACCCAAGAGTTCCCTAATAGAATAACGCAGTTAGAAAACTTTATAACTAAAAATATTCTTCTGAGAAATAACGGCCTAAAATGTTGCTTGCTCATTATGTGTCAATTAAGATTTCTCTCACTTAATTATTTCAATTAACACATTGGAGTTTCAAATGAAATTATCTGCACGTAACGTTTTAGAAGGTAAAGTTGTTTCCATCAAAGAAGGCCCTGTTTCCACAGAAGTCACTATCGAACTCCCCTGCGGCACACAGGTAGTCTCCTCTATCACTTCTACTTCTGCCAAGTCTCTTAACCTCGAAGTTGGCAAAAAAGCTTACGCTGTGATCAAGGCTTCTAACGTTATGGTTGGCACAGACAACTAATTAATTCTCACCTCAGAGAATTAATGCGCTAAAGCGTATCAGCCTCCTTCGGGAGGCTTTGTCTTTTTCAGAACTTACTTCTGTGAGAGCCAAATTCGATTCTCAGCCAAAATAGCATTACACGCTGAAAATATAAGTAGCCAAGGCTAAGAAAATAAAGAAGCCGCCGGAGTCAGTGATGAAAGTAAGAAGAACCGAGCCGCCTAATGCCGGATCTCTTCCTAATTTTTTAAGAGTGAGCGGAACAAGAATAGCTACAACGGCACCCATTAGCATATTCAGCATCATCGCCATAAACATCGTCAGGCCGAGAAGTTTGCCGTCCGGAGAGTTGTAGTAAAGAGCCCAAGCAAAAAGCCCTGCGATAATTCCCCAGATAAATCCGTTGATAAGAGCAACTAAAACTTCTTTCTTAATAACGTCCAACTGGTTTGATTCTGTAATCTGGCCTGTCGCTAAAGAACGAACGAGCAGAGTTAATGTCTGATTACCGGAATTTCCGGCAATACCTGCAACAATCGGCATCAAAGCGGCCAAAGCCACAACCTTTTCGATTGTTCCGTCAAATGCAGAAATCACTCGGGATGCAAAGAATGCCGTAAACAAATTTATTCCAAGCCAAATCCAGCGGGCTTTTGCAGATGACCAAATGGATTCGAACAAGTCTTGGTCATCATCCAAACCGACGGCACCGAAAGCTTCTTCATCACTTTCTTCACGAATGATGTCGACGACTTCATTAACGGTCAAACGACCTACCAATCTGCCGCTTTCGTTAATTACAGGTGCACTAACGAGGTCATAACGTTCGAAAGCAGATGCCGCATCTCCGACATCTTCCAAAGGAGAAAGTGTCAAAACGTCGGCAACCATTACATTTTTAACCAACTGATCGGGAGCATGAGTAAGAATTCGATCAACCGGAAGAGTTCCCATTAATCTCTCATCTCTGTCCACTACAAACACTTGGTCAGTGTGATCGGGGAGTTTTTTTAAACGGCGTAAATAGCGAAGAACGACATCGAGCGTAACGTCTTGTTGAATTGAGACGATATCGAAGTCCATACGGGCACCCACGGAATCTTCCGGGTAACTCATTGCAGCCCGCAGCTGTGCTCTCTCTTCGTGAGAAAGACCTTCCTGAACCTCAGCAACAACGTCCGGCGGCAGGTCTTCAACAAGGTCCGCAATCTCGTCAGTGCCCAACTTTTCAACGGCATCGACAAGCTCGTCCTTGTTCATCGCATCAATAAGGGTTTCACGAACCGCTTCATTGACCTCAACAAGAATTTCACCGTCTTGACTGGACCTGACACAGTCCCAGACAATCAGACGTTCATCAAGAGGAAGAGCTTCAAGAATGTAAGCAACGTCAGCAGGATGCAGCTCAGATAGAGTATCTCGAAGATCGAGCCGAATGGCCTCTCTGTCTTTCAGATCTTTTCTATCCTCGGCCTCTTCGCCTTCTTCGATTAACTGTTGGACAAGCGCCAAAGCACGTGCCGCTGCTTCGGGGTCACGTGCTGTAATCTCTTCATCCTGGGCCAAGCCAATAGTGTTTTCTTGAAGGCTCAAGCTTCACTCCTCAAAGAGACACCTGGTCTCTCACATTTCTATTTTTTCGCTAACAGTTTCCTAATATATTCATAGACCGGCGTCGTTTCGGGCCGATGTCCAAGCCAGAAATTATAAGAATCAGCGGCCTGCTCGACAAGCATTCCCAGGCCGTCAGATGTAACTTTTGCGCCACCTTCTTTTGCAACTTGCATAAACGGTGTCGGATCAGCAGCATAAACCAGGTCGTAAGCTAGTTCACAATCTTCAAAGGCGTTTGCCGGAATTAGAGGAGCCTTATTCTGAAGGCTTGCAGGAGTGGCATTGATAATAAGATCGTATTGTTCAGAACCTGTCTCATCGTACAAAATACTTTGGATTCCGAATTCATCGGCGAGCTGCTGGGCGCGGGCAACCGAACGATTGGCAACTGAAATCTTTTTAGGAAGCTCGTCAAGAATGACCGGAAGCAGCCCTCTAACACTTCCGCCGGCACCTAAAATCAAAATATTCTTATTTTTCAAAGAAAAATTCAGGCGCCCTTTTAGATCCTGAACAAAACCAATCCCGTCGGTATTCTCTCCGAGAACCTTATTTCCTTCAAATTTGAGAGTGTTAGCGGCAGTTGCTTGTCTTGCATAGGCCGTCGTTTTAGTGGAAAAACGATAGGCATCTACCTTAAAAGGAATGGTCACATTGACGCCCTTATATCCCTCTGAGATCAGATCTTCAATGTAACTTTCAAATTCTCCTAATGGAATTTCTATTTTTTCATAAGAAATATTGTCGCCAAACTGTTTAGCAAAGGCTTCATGAATTTCCGGTGACAAACTGTGGGCCACGGGGTTACCGACTACGGCGTATTTTGATTCTTTACCCATGTTTTTCCCTTTCTTAAAAATTTTTAAAGTTTCTTTTTCCCAAATAATAACACTCTCATGGGATGGCTCAATAGCTAATTTTTCTTATGAAAAATTTAATACCTATAGAGCAAAAAAGATCCTCCGCGCAAAATTAAACCCGCGGGGTCATTCCGCGGGCATTATCCCTTGACTATCAAGGGGTAAAGCGCATCTATTTTTAATTTATGAAGCCTTAATGCATTACTTTGAATATGTAGAAATTTCTTTCAGAAACCATTTTGAATTCCCAAAAGAAGAAATCTCTTAACTTGCTTCATTGGATTTTGGTTGCTCCGAATCATTGGAGTTAGTCTCAGGGGTCGGATTTTCCGGATTTTCTTGAGGCTCCTCAACTTCGACGAGTTCTTCCTCCGGTAAATCTTCAGCATCCTCTTGATCCAAAACTTCAACTAAGCGCAATTCGAGAACAAGCTCAATGTAATCGACACCTACTACTCTCATAAGAAGGTTTTGTCCTCGGGGGTACTCCGGAAGTCCCGGTACTCTTTGCATCATTGGCAAACCTTCTAAGCGAACCAAATCTCCCTTAGCAACGGTGACTTTAATGTTTTCGATTTTCTCCTGTTCAATCCAGCGCAAAGACCAATAACGGTTCATTCGAGTTTGGAAGTCATTAAAAGCAGTGTATTTCGTATCAAAGTTGGAAATAATGCTGAATAAATCCAGATCATTAGATTTAAACGGAGGTTTCTCCTCTCTCACGGCAGCTATCAATTGACGTTGATTGACCATGTCAACATACCGTCGCAGCGGAGAAGTCGACCAAGCGTAGTACTCAACACCGATGCCGTCATGAGGTCCCGGAACGGAAGTCATCTTAACCTTGCCCATTCTCTGACTGCGGTATATGCCGGCTACCTTCTTTTTCTCCAACCACTCACCCCAAGAAGCATTGGCAAAAATCATTACCTCAGCCACCAATAAATCAAGGGGAGCACCGCGTTTTCTGCCCTTCAGCTCAACAGTTGCGTTTTCATCTTCGCCTTTCAGATCAAAATACCAATCAATTTTTCCTACCGGCTCAGGGCGCCCGCGAACTTCTTCGCGTTTTTGCTGAAGATGTTTTGCAAAGTGCCAAACCCAAGACATTTCTTTACCGAACGGTATGTCCAAAGTGTTGTCTCGGACAGCCTCTTCTGTCACTTGGCTTTCAATCTTGTCGTACCACAAGTTGGCGGCGATTTTAATTCTCTCTAATCGTGTTTCCGTCACGACTACTTCGAACGTCTCGTTATCTACTAAAGCATACAAAGATAAAACCGGACAAATGTTTCCTTCATCCAAAGAAAAGGCTTTAACCCAGCTTTTCGGCAGCATCGTCGTCTTCAGACCGGGAGCATACACAGTAGACATTCTTTCTCGTGCAGCTTTATCCACTTCAGAGTCAGTCAAGATTCCAAGACCGGGCGCTGAAATGTGAATGCCTAGCTTGGTTCTGTTGTCTCCCACGGGTGTCACGGAAACCGCATCATCAATTTCAGTTGTGTTGGAATCGTCAATCGAAAAAGCTTGGCCGTCTGCAAGAGGAAGATCCTCAAAACTTTCCTTTTGAGGTTCCGGTAAGGTCTTCGGAAATTCCTTTCCTTTAGGAAAGTTAATTGAAAAGAAATTCTCTACGTGGTATCTCCATGCGTTAGGAATCGCTTTTACTTCTAAAAGCAGTCTTAGAGGAGAACAGCTTCTAATGTCGGTTGCTTCTTTCAGCGCTTTCCACTCAATAGAGTTTTTGTCGGGCTTAGACAAAAGCTGAATTGCCTGAGCAGCGATAGCCTCGGGAGCTCGGCCTTCGAGAAGTTCCTTGACGTAAGCATCTTTTTGTTCGTCCAGCTTTCTCTTTCTTTCAATTGCCGCCAGAGCAAGTTTGAGAGTCTCTTCGGGAGCTGCTCTGTATTTTCCTCGACCTTTTCTATAAAAGTAGACGGGATTGGCATGAAGACGGAAAAGAGTTCCGGCCTGTTCAAGCTTGCCGGCTTCTTCCCCGAAATATTCCCTTGCAGCATCCTGATAAGTAAATTCTTCAGCTGCAGCGAACTCCCAAAGCAAATCTAAATCAATAGTTTCAGCTACAGCCTGAGCCTGCTGAATAAATTCGAGAGGAGAAGGGGCGGAAAATTCAAAAAAACTATGCGATTTCTTAACTTTTATTCTTTTTCCTGTCGGTAATTCAATCTGATATGCAGCATCCGTCGCGTTCAGAATGACTCCTGCCTTAAAAGCACCGTCTTCTTCGAAAAATAAATTCATTATCGTCCTTTCTTTGAGAAAGCAGATCTTACCTGGAGATCCCGCCATGAAGAAAATTCATAACATCATCTGCAAGAGAATCAAACTCTGAGAGTCTATGGTCCGCTCCGTGCACAATCTTGACATTAGTCCCATGGTAAAACTCCTCACCATCGTGCCAATTGAGCACTTCATCCTTATCGCCCAAGATTGTCAAATAATTAGCAGGAGTTTTAAGACGGTTAACTGCTAATGCCTTTAACTCTTCTTCGTACTCCGGATAGACAACGATTTTGTCACCGGTTTGTTCCACATAGTGCACCCCGACTTTGTCCTCCATAAAAAGCCAAGGACGAACGGCAGGATTTAAAAGAGCTGCCTTTTTACCGAACTTTTCCGCTGCCCAGGTGGCATAAAAACCACCTAACGATGAACCGATAAAACAAAAATCGTCCGTTTGAACCTGATCTACGGCAGCCATAATTATCTCGGCGGCTTTCTTCGGTCCTACAAAAATTTCCGGAGCAATAAAAGGAATTCCTCTTTGAAGATGCCTTTGCGCCAGAATCTTTCCTTTATTGGAATACGGAGAAGAAAGAAATCCATGAATATAGATAGTTGTGCTATTCATTAGCAGACCTCTGTCGGAGAGCTTTCAGAAGTTTTTCGTGAATATTGCCGAAACCTCCGTTGCTCATTACCAAAATTGTATCTCCCGGCTCGGCAGTCTTCACTGCTGCTTCGGCCACTTCCTCAAGATGACTAAAGACTTTAGCTTTATTTCCAAGCGGCTTGAGAGCTTCTGCCACATCCCAATGCACTGCAGGAGATTGGAAACAGACAACTTCATCGGCCAACTCCAATGATCCGGGAAGTTTGTCTTTCATGCTTCCAAGTTTCATCGTATTTGACCGGGGTTCAAGCACCGCAATGATTCTTCCCTCTCTCTGGACGCTTCTTTGTGCCTTAAGAGTCTCTTCAATGGCAGTTGGATGATGGGCGAAATCATCAATAACTTTGACTCCGTCTTCCGTTCCTCTAAGTTCCAGTCTGCGTTTTACACCTTCAAAGGATTCCATATGATGCAAAGCATCGACAGCAGAAATTCCGATTGCAGCTGCCGCAGCTACTGCGGCAATTGTATTCATCCGGTTATGATGTCCGGGCAACGGAGAAGGAACTTCCCCGATTTCCTTAGAACCGGCGAACAATCGCGAACCTTCATGATCTTTTAATTGCCAATTGTCTGAATCTGAAGTACCGAAAGATTCAGCCGGCGTCCAGAGCCCCATTTCTAATACTTCTTTAAGAGCTTCGGACTCGCCGTTGTAAATCACTCTTCCCTGCGATGGAATAGTTCTGACTAAATGATGGAACTGTCTTTGAATTGCTTGGATATTCGGAAAAATATCGGCATGGTCATATTCAAGGTTGTTCAGAATAGCCACCCAGGGGCGGTAATGAACAAACTTGCTTCTCTTATCAAAGAATGCCGTGTCGTATTCATCTGCTTCAATTACAAAATATTCTGAGTCAGTCAAACGTGCAGAACGATGGTAATTATTAGGAACTCCCCCAATTAAAAAGCTTGGATTCAAACCAGCTTCTTCCAAAATCCAAGTCAGCATGGAACTTGTAGTGGTTTTACCATGTGTACCCGCAACAGCTAAAACTTTCTTCTTCCACAAAATGTTTTCTGCGAGCCACTGAGGCCCTGAAGTATACGGAGCTCCTGAATTAAGAATAGCTTCAAGAAGAGGGTTTCCTCGAGAGATAGCATTACCGATAATATACAAGTCAGGATTTAACTTTAACTGCTCAGGATCGTAGCCCTCGATGAGGTCAATTCCAGCTTCCTTAAGCTGATCTGACATCGGTGGATAAACAGCTGCATCACACCCGCTGACCCTGATACCTAGGGATTTGGCCAGCTGAGCAATTCCTCCCATGAAGGTCCCGCAAATACCAACAATATGAATATGCACAATTTCTCCGAACATCTATCTCGTAATCAAAGAACTATAGATCGAGGCGCTCTTTAGTCTCAAGACTATACATAAGAAATTTGGTAACGATTTAGACGTCAGACAGCTCAGAATAATTTTTTCTTGGTTTTGCGGCATTCTGAGCGCCTAGAATTTGTTACGTTTTCATAAAAATCTAAGGACACCGTGATTCAGCCTAATAAATATGCAGCCCTTGCTGCCGGCATAATCGCCGAAAAAGGGCTTCCTTGGAACGAAGCCAGAAGCGAAATACTTGAAAGTAATCCGCATCTTTCCACTTCTATGCTTCCGTCGGATGAACAAATCGAGACGGCACTAAGGGAACATTACGCAATTTTTGATCCGGAAGGACATAAAGAGCGTCTAAGGGAGCTTCGGTTGATGGCTCTAACGGTCATGAAGGAGTTAGAGCAATACTCTCCGCTTTTAACCAAAGGTGTTCTCAACGGATGCGCAGATAAATTCTCTAATATTTATATCGATCTGGCTGCGGACGATCCTAAAGAAGTAGAGTTATTCTTGTTGGATAGAAATATTGATTTTGAGTCTTATCCTGTGGAAGCAAGAACTAAAAGAGATCCGGTTGAAGAACTAGTTGTCGAAGCACCTTCATTGAGAAACGGTGTACTTCGCGATCAACACATCTCTGTCTGGGTAGTATTACGCGTCTACGACGCTCGCCAGCCAGGAAAGAAAAAGCAAAACAAACTTCCTGATCGATGGCAAATCGAAGAAGAAAGCTTCAAGTTTGCCACAATTGAAGATCTTGCAAAAATTCTCGATAAAACTAAATAACCGGAAGATTTTCTGCTTTTTTCGCTTATCTTCGCCGATCTTTACATATTTCTTTAGCGTTTTAATAAGGAACTTAAAGCCCCGTTCTCCCTCTAATCAATTCGTCAAGATAGATACAAATAGCCCGATTTCTTAATGTTTTTAGAGAAAGTTAAGTACTATACTTACGAAATGAATAACTCTAAGGGGAGCTAAGAGATTTTCTTCGAGTCTCCCTGAACGTGATGAACAAAATTTTGCTGCTTAACGGCCCCAATCTAAATCTTTTAGGCAGAAGAGAGCCTGAAAAATATGGATCTGTGACCCTAGAACAAATTGAGAACGAACTTAGTCAAAAATGTGCTTCTTACGATGTTGAGCTGATTTGCTATCAGAGCAACCACGAGGGAGACCTTGTTGACAAAATTCATCAAGCCGCCAGAGAAGAAGTCGACGCAGTCATCATCAATCCCGGCGCATACACTCACACAAGCATTGCTATTAGAGATGCCTTCTTGTCAGTCAACATTCCTTTTATAGAAGTCCATCTTACAAACATCTTTGCTAGAGAACCTTTTAGACATCATTCCTATCTGTCCGATATCGCTAGAGGATGCATTATCGGCTTAGGTTATAAAGGGTATCTGCTGGCGGCTGAATATTTAATTAATTCTAATTAGAGAAGAGGATCATCATGGATCTGCGTAAACTTAAAACACTTATTGATTTGGTACAGGCTTCAGGTGTTTCCGAGTTGGAAATTACTGAAGAAGGCGAAAAAGTCAGAATCGTCAACAAACCGGTATCTGTTGCTGCTCAACCAGCCGCAGTAGAAGTTCCTCAGCCAGTTTACAGACCGGCAGAGCCTGCAGCTGCACCTGCGGCCGCACCCTCTCCTGCTCCGAAGGCCGCTGCTCCGTCCGGAACTCAGGTAACAAGCCCGATGGTAGGCACTTTCTACCGCGCTCCTAGCCCCGGCGCTGATCCTTTCGTTCAGGTCGGTTCTCAGGTAAAGAAAGGCGACACCTTATGCATTATTGAAGCCATGAAGCTGCTTAACGAAATTGAAGCAGAAGTCAGCGGTACCGTAAAAGAAATTCTTGTTGATAATGCTCAGCCTGTTGAATTTGGACAAGCCCTCTTTGTTATTGAGTAACCATGTTTGGAAAAATCTTAATTGCCAACCGAGGTGAAATTGCCCTCAGAATTCAACGTGCTTGTAAAGAAATGGGCATTAAAACGGTGGTTGCTCATTCTTTGGCAGACACTGACGCCAAGTACGTTAGGCTTGCAGATGAGTCCGTCTGTATCGGACCGGCTCCCGTTCACCAAAGTTATTTGAATATCCCAGCTTTAATTAGTGCGGCTGAAGTCACCGACGCCGAGGCTATTCACCCGGGTTACGGCTTTCTTTCGGAAAATGCAGACTTCGCTGAACGCGTAGAATCCAGTGGGTTCGTATTTATAGGGCCTCGCCCGGAAACTATCCGTTTAATGGGTGATAAAGTTTCGGCCAAACAAGCCATGATTGAAGCCGGCGTTCCTTGCGTTCCGGGTTCGGGCGGTGCCCTTCCGGATGACCCGAAAGAAATTATTCGTCTGGCGCGTGAAGTCGGCTATCCGGTCATTATTAAAGCAGCCGGTGGCGGCGGCGGCCGAGGAATGAAAGTCGTTCACACCGAAGCCGCTCTAATTAATGCGGTCAATACCACAAGGCAAGAAGCTAAAGCCGCTTTCGGCAACGGCACCGTTTATCTGGAAAAATTCCTTGAAAATCCTCGTCACATCGAGATTCAAGTACTTTCAGACTCTTTCAGAAATGCTATCTGGCTTGGTGAAAGAGACTGTTCTATACAAAGACGCAATCAGAAAGTCATTGAAGAAGCTCCGGCTATCGGTATTCCTCGCCGTCAAATCGAAAAAATCGGCGAACGCTGCGTAGACGGCTGCAGAAAGATTGGCTATCGCGGTGCTGGTACCTTTGAATTCTTGTACGAGAACGGAGAGTTCTACTTCATCGAAATGAATACTCGCATTCAGGTTGAACATCCGGTCACAGAGTTAATTACAGGCGTGGATCTGGTCCAGGAGCAGATCAAAATTGCTGCCGGCGAACGTCTAAGCTATCGTCAAAGAGATATTCAAATCAGAGGCCATGCCATTGAATGCCGACTTAACGCTGAAGATCCGTTTAGATTCACACCGAGCCCCGGAAGAATCTCAACTTTCCATGCACCGGGAGGTCCCGGCATCCGTGTTGACTCCCACATTTACCCGGGATATTTTGTACCTCCGCACTACGATTCAATGATCGGCAAGCTGATCTCTTACGGCGACACACGTGAGCAAGCAATTGCACGCATGAGATGTGCTTTGTCCGAAACTGTCGTTGAAGGAATTTCTACAAATATTCCTCTTCACAGAGAAATGATGATTGACCAAACTTATTTAAAGGGCGGTCCCAGCATCCACTATCTGGAAGAAAAGCTCTCGCACATGAACCGTAAACACGCATAGGCTGCTAAATGCTCAAAGAATTTTCAATTTTGGTCGAAAAAGACGAAGCCGAAGAACTTTCGGATTTCTTAATGGACGAAGGTGTCTATTCAGTCAGTATCGAAGATGCCGATGCCGACAGCGAAGACGAGGCCCCGCTTTACGGTGAACCCGGTCTCGAGCCCGAAAGACTGGCTTGGAATCGTTCCAGATTGAAAATTCTTGTCCCGGCAGACTTTCCTATTGCGAAAGTTTTAAATAAATGCTGCGATGAACTGCACTTTAGAGTTCCGGAGATTGAGGCAGAAACCATTGTCCCGGATAACGATTGGGTACGCATTACGCAAGCTCAATTTTCTCCAACTCAAATCTCCGAAAAACTCTGGATTGTTCCGTCCTGGCATCAACCTCCCAATCCCAATGCAATCAATATCAGACTTGATCCGGGCGTTGCGTTCGGTACAGGGACTCATCCTACAACCCATCTTTGTCTTGAATGGCTGAGTTCGCATGATCTTTGCGGCCGCAGTGTTCTCGACTACGGCTGTGGTTCTGGAATTCTTGCCGTAGCAGCAAAGAAACTTGGTGCTGATATTGTTATGGGCACCGATATCGACCCGCAATCCATCGAAGCGGCTAAATACAATGCCGAGCAGAATGGAGTTGAGGCAGGTTTCTATCTCCCGTCCAAATTGCCTGATGAAAAATTTGATGTGGTGGTAGCTAATATTTTGAGCAACCCCCTCCGAATCTTGGCTCCTGCACTCATATCCCGCGTAAAAGACGGCGGATCCTTGGTTTTATCGGGTATATTAGAGAGACAAGCTGAAGAGCTAATGGAACTTTACAACGGGCTGTGTGCTACCCTGGATCTGAAGATTTGGAAAACTTCGGAAGGATGGGTGTGCTTAGCAGGACAAAAGAAATAACCGAGCGAGCAGAATATGGAGCCGAAAATCTCTGGCAATTCAAAAGGTCTTAGATTTCCTTATGAACCGAGTCTTTCTCAACCTTTAAAGCGAAAAGAAGACTTAATTCCGAGGATTGTGCCCGCTGAACTGAATTCTCCGGTTCCGACATCTGCCAAGACTGAAGCTCCAAAAATTTCTCCCTCTCCTACAGAATCCTCTTCTGCGGGTATCCCCACGGGCAGTCCCGCCGGACAAACTCCTCAGAATCCCGTTTCTTCAACCGCTGAGCCCTCTTCAGTTAAGCGCAAAGATCCTCGTGAAATGATGGCTGCGCTTTCCAAGGATTTAGAGGAACTCTCAACGCCTTTAAGCCAAAAGCCTAAAGCCGTCATGGAACCTCCCGATGAAAATCTAGAAGCTCCCGAAGAAGCTCCGACTCCATCTGGCGTTCTGAGATCAGTGATGCTTTTTATTTGCTTTATTGTGGTTTGCTTGTGCACCTGGCAAGTTGCCTTATTCTTGCAGCCAAGCATCATGCAACAGGATCCTCTTAACTCAATTTCTGAACGAAGCTGCAAGTTCTTCTATTGCCCTCCGATGAGGCCGTTGAGAATCCTGACTTCGGAAATGAATGCCACAGGACGAGATACATGGGACGTCTCACTCCAAGTACAAAATCAGGATATGAGAACCCAGAGACTTCCTCAGTTTCAAGTCACTTTGGTCAACACCAATAAGACTATCTTCCAAAAAACTTATCCGCCTTCTGAATACACAGTCATCCCGGATATGAAGAGCATTAAAGGGGGGCTCTCTGTCAAGATTCAAATTCCTGTTGTCTATTCAGAAGGAAGACCTTCGAACTTTATGGTTAAAGTCTTGGAATAGGCAGGTTGAACCGTAAATTCAAAGAAGATCAGTCTAGAAAACTTGATCCCCTTTTGTGTTTCAAAGCAAAATTTTTCTCTGCTTCAACAAATCTTGGGCTGAATCACCGAGCGCTTAGGCTCATAGATTTAAACTGAATCCAAACATTCGAGCCCTCCTGGAGACAGAGAGAATTTAAAGATTTGTTTGTCACCAAAGACAAAAATTTCTGGCCGTTACAGTCAATTTGAACCAAGCTATCTATATGATTATCTTCTTGCCGTATTTGCGTGACCTTACCCGGCAAGATATTTAAAATTGAGGTCGATTCAGGCTTTGCCGCGGTAATAGAAACGTCTTTAGCCAGCACCTGCAAACTTACTGAGTCTCCAACCTCTTCTCCACCGTCAGGGACGGTAATATCAAAGTTTTCAATTCTGACTGTCAACAAATTCCAGTGCGAGTCTTTGTCAGTTACTTTTCCGCGCAGAACCACTCCAAGTTTTCCTTCAAGCTTAACGGGAAGATCTACGTTTGATAAAACGCTTTGCAGAGAGCCGCTGGCTTTCAAAAGCCCTTTCTCAAGCACAATGATGTGATCGGCAAGTTTAACTACTTCATTTGCAGAATGAGTCACATAAAGCATTGGTATTTTGAGTTCTTCTTTAAGCTTTTCCAGCCAAGGAAGAATTTCAACCTTTCTAGCAAAGTCCAAAGAAGCTAGTGGCTCATCAAAGAGCATAACATGAGGATCCGTCGCAACGGCTCTGGCAATTGCCACTCTTTGCCGTTCTCCGCCCGAAAGCTGAGAAGGCATGCGGTTAAGCAAAGTTCGAATTCCTAACAATTCAATAGCGGTTTCCATTCTCTCTTTGGAGTTGGGACTTTTGCTTCTCTTGATAGCGAACTCTAAATTTTTTAATGCAGAGAGATGAGGGAAAAGAGAAGATTCTTGAAATACATAACCAAGCTGGCGCTGCCAAGTCGGTAAAAAGATATTTTTCTTGTCGTCCTGCCAGAGTTCATTGCCGACGTGAACATAACCATGTGCACGTTCGAGCCCGGCTACACATCTTAAAAATGTTGTCTTACCGGAACCCGACTCTCCAAAAACAACAGTAATTCCCTCTGTGGGGAATTTAACGCTGCAGTCAAGCTTAAAACCTTCTTTCCTTTCCAGGAATAAGTTCACTTCACTTGTACTTATTGTTTCCAACTTATTCTTCTCCTAGGTCAAGAAGCGATCGTTTTTTCTATTTAATAATGTTAGTCCGAGTAGAACAAAGAAACTAAATAAGACCATACCGCCAGCCAGCCAATGGGCCTTTGAGTATTCCATTGCTTCCACATAGCTGTAGATTTCTGTGGAAACAACTTGAGTTTTTCCGGGAACATTGCCCCCAATCATCAGAACAACGCCGAACTCGCCGATTGTGTGCGCAAAAGTAAGTAAAGAAGCAGTCACGAATCCAGGCTTCGCTAGTGGTAGAATCACATTGAAGAAAGTATCCCACGGCGTGGCCCGGAGTGTTGCAGCGACCTCCAGCGGCCTTTTGCCGATGGATTCGAACGCTCCCTGCAGCGGCTGCACAGCAAACGGCATCGAATATACGACGCTGCCGATTACAAGTCCCGGAAAAGTGAATGTCAGAAGCCCTACCCCTAAAGCTTCTGTCAATTTACCCAAAGGCCCATTTGGCCCCATGGCTACTAAAAGATAAAAACCTAATACACTGGGCGGTAAAACAAGAGGTAATGTCACCACTGAACTCACTGCGGATCTCAGCTTCGACTTTGTATTAGCGAGCCACCACGCCAGTGGCGTGGCAACAATTAAAAGAAACACTGTAGTTATGGCAGCTAGCTCTAGAGTTAGTTGGATAGGCAGTAATTCTTCAGCGGTAAACATCTAAAACTCTCTTACAGTCCGTATCCGTAGGACTCAATTAACTTCTTAGCTTGAGGATTGGTTTCAACGAACTTGAGGAAGTCAGCGACTTCTTTGTTGCCTTTACCCGGGTTCAAGACAACAACGTCCTGACGAATAGGCTGATACAAGTCAGTTGGAATAATCCAGCCCGATCCTGATGTCATCTTGCCGTCCTTGAATACTTGAGATAAAGCGACGAAACCAACCTGCGCGTTAGCTGTCTTGGCATACTGGAATGTCTTACCGATATTGTCCCCGGTTACAAATTTGGGTTCCGCTTTCTTCAGATTACCCCAAGCTGTCATTGTTTGATAAGCAGCCTCTCCGTATGGAGCTAACTTGGGGTTAGCAACGGCAATCTTCTTAACTTTGTCGGAAAGAATAAAGTTCTTATCTTCTTTTACGAAGTCAGGTGCAGCGCTCCACAAAACTAACTTACCGTACGCATATACCTTATTCGTACCTTCAGCACCCAAACCTTCCTTTACAATCTTAGCCGGGGTTTTTGCATCAGCGGCAAAAAGAACCTGATAAGGAGCACCGTTTTTTATCTGTGCGTAAAAGGCACCTGTTGCACCGTAGGAAGCTAGAATCTTGTTACCGGTTTCTTTTTCATACATAGCGGCCAATTCTTTCATAGGAGCTGTAAAGTTGGCAGCTACTGCGACATTAATGTCGGCAGCATTGGCTGAGGTTGAGAAGATAGCTGCTACAGCTAAAAGCAATAAACTATGTTTCATGATGCTCCTTTAAGAAATAATTATCTTGTCGTTATTCTAGATTAGAATAACGGTATTGTATACGTAAAATAATTAATTGGTAAAGATATGAACATCTTTGATGCCCTGGGGTTAGAGAGTGTAGATAAAAGAATAGATATTCTTCAGAGAATCGACAGTCTGGGAAGTATTTCTCAAGCAGCCCGTTCAGCCGGAATCAGCTATAAAGCCGCTTGGCAGGCAATTGAAACTCTAAGCAATCTTGCCGGCGAACCGCTGGTCGATAAAGCTGTCGGCGGCTCTTCAGGAGGCGGCGCAGTCTTGACACCTGCCGGAAGACTGGTACTTGAGGCATCCGCCTCTCTGAACAAAGTCCGCTCACAAATTTTGACTGATATTGAGAACGGTCAACATTCAAAACTTGCATCTCTAGCCGCCAGTACGCTCAAAATGAGCGTAAGAAATGTGATTCCTTGCGTGATTGAAGAAATTCACGGAGGTCTTTCCCAATCCAAGGTGGTTTTAAAAGTTGCTGAACAAGCATATCTAAAAGCCAGCATTACGACAGAAAGTCAGCAGCTGCTCGGTTTGAAGGTGGGAATGGCTGTACTAGCCTTGTTTAAGGCGACCGGAGCAAAAATTCTTGGCTCCCTTCCGGAGAGCTATGACAAGGAAGTATTAAAAGGCCAGGTTGCTCGCTTACCCCAAAAAGATAAAGGCGGTGAAGTTACTCTACGACTAGCCAATGGAATTAATGTTGTCGGTTTTGTGCATAGCCCGCATAACCTGACTATCGGTTCGGACGCCTATCTTGAAGTCGATCAAACAAATTTGATTATTGGCCTGATGTGATGACCCAAAAAGATTAACTCTAATTGGGGAGAACCCAAAATTTCTAGGGTTAGTTCCATATTTTTTTTATTTCTGCTTTTTATTTCTAATTATTTCTTAAGATAAACTTAGTTCATGCCGCTCTTTCGTATATTTCAGAACAAGCATGGAGCGACTCGACTCACCCTTAGAGTCAGAACATTTTGACTAACTAACAACAGCAAGGAAGAAGAATATGTCCTCTAGAAGTAAATGGGGAGTTTTTTGGCTCTTAGTTATTGGTATTGTTGTCGGTATCGTGATTTCTGCTTCCACCGTTTCCGTCGTACAGTGGGCAGGTTCCGATAAATTCTGTACTACATGGTGCCACTCCATGGACGGCGTAGCCTATGCATGGAAACAAGGCCAGCATGCCAGAACTCCGACAGGCGTGACAGCAGGCTGCTCTGACTGCCACCTTTTAAATGAAACAAATCATCCGTTGACCCCGATTGCTTATACTCAGCTTCTTTTCGCAAAAGCTGAAGCCGGTATGGTTTCTCTCATCGGCGAAATCAAGGGCAACTATTCCACACCGGAAAAATGGCTTGAAAGACGTAAAGTTACTGAAAAACGCGTTATCGATACCATGACCGGCAACAACTTCAAGAACTGCCGCGGCTGCCATAACTTGGAAGAAATGTATGATGCCAAGAAGCCGATGATTGCTCAGTTCCACAAGGGCTTTATCGACAAACCAACCAACTGCGTACAGTGCCACAATACGGCCGGCCATAACTACAAAGAAGTTGATGCTTACATCGCTGAAAACAAGAAGTTCCCTCCTCTTGAAGATGCATGGAAAGCCGCTGCTAAATAATTAACTGAAATGCAGGATAAGGCCTCTTCGGAGGCCTTTTGTCTGCCTGGACGTTTTCGACAGCAAAAAAATACCTCCTAGCTTTACAGATAGGAGGCTGTTCTCAAAAAAGAAAGATTAGTCTTTCATTTTCTTATTTGCGAAGAAGTTTTCTTTCTCGATCTTTGTTGTGAGAACTGTAAAGAGCTCATTCATCAAACCATCGATGACTTCTTCAGTCTCTTCGAAAACTTCCAAATTGAATTTCTGAAGCAGATCATGAGCTGCCTGCTTATCAGTTGCATACACGCTGGTGTATTCTTTTTCCATAGAAGACTGCTTTTCACTCATGGCAGCTTCATGCTCAGCAAATTTCTTCTGAACAATCGGTGCAAGTGTCGGGAAGTCTGTCATAACAAGCGTTTGGAGCTTACGGAACTTCCAATAGATAGACTTGTCGTCTGCATGATCAGTTCCTTCACCGAATGCAGCAGGAACTTGATCTAAACCTTGGTAGAAAGGCATGAAGCAAGAAAGGCAAGCCATACCGAACGCAACGTAAATCACATCGCCGATTTCTCTCGGCATCCATGGGCGAACTTGAAGAATATGAGCTTCATAAGTTCTGAATACGCTGATTGGTCTCCAAGGTTCGCTTCCGTTTAATCCAAAACTGTAAGGATCGTGAGCGTAACCTTCGAAGTGGTTGCGCATAATATCTTTCAGATTTTGAAGAGTAACGGGCTGTTCAGGCTTGAGATAAACATCAAAGTTTCTTCCGTCAGCAACTTTTTGCTCTAAAGACGGATTCAAAATCTTCTGCATTACCCAAACGCGCGGATCGTTATAAATACGATCTCTGTCATCGTTGCGAGTGTAAGCGGCAGCGAAATCAAACTTGCCTGACTTAGGATCGTAGAAGCCATGTTCTTCTGCGAAAGAAATCAATGTAGGAGAACCCATCATTGTGTCGTCTTTCGGATCAAAGAAGCGCAATCTGCCTTGGTTGCCGGATGCAAAGTAGACTTCGGCCGGAGTACGCTGAGCCATCCATTGATGACCAGTTCCGGTTTCGAGATACCAGACTTCTTTGTCATCGGCAAAACCCACACCGAAACCTTCTCCGGCACCTTGTGTTTCGATAATCTTGCCAAGAAGGGCCACTGCTTCGCGAGCTGTTTTGCAGCGTGGAAGAAGAACGTCAAGAATATCGTCTTCAGTAATGCCGGATTCCTTATTGTAGGGATCAATAGCTAAAGCATCATCACGAGCAAAGATAGATTCAGTGCCGGTGATGCCGAGACCTTCGGAGTTAAATCCTACTGCACCGTGCAGTCCTGTTTTCCAGTTAGGAACCGTTGTGTAGCTCATTGCCTGTCTTGGCAACGGATAAGAAAAGTCTGTGGCGCCATCGTAGTCCTTGGTGCGGTACATCGCACCTTCGGGATATTCTTTTGCCGGATGAATTACAAAATGTTGGGCCTTTAGAGCAGAGCTGTCAGCGCTTCTGGCCATCAGAAAAGAGCCGTCGTAACTGGCCTTTTCACCAACAATGACTGTTGTGCACATAGGAATCTCCGTTAAATATTTGAGAGGATTCTAGCTATTGAAAAATTATGAAGCTACATTTTTTAGTGATTATTTGTTTCTGGAGCTTAACCTCCAGAATTTCGATGTCTATTCCGATTTGTTAATTTCTGATAACTTCCTCGATATTAATTAGAATAATCGGACAGTTTTACGCGAGGATTTCAATGTCAAACAGACAAACGGTCGTTTACCGTAAAGATTACAAAGCACCTAACCACGATGTTGAAACGATTAATCTCGTTTTTGATTTAATTCCCGATAGAACAATCGTCACCTCTACCATGCATGTCGTCCCGAGAGAAGGCAGAGAAAGCGACGAATTTGAATTAAACGGTGAAAGTCTCCAGCTTGTCTCAATAAAAATTAACGGACAACCGAGCTTGACTAATCAGTATGCCATGAATGCCGGCAAATTGATTTTTCACTCAATTAAGGAACCCACCGATATCGAAATTGTTACTCGAATCAATCCCAAAGCTAACCTTGAGCTTTCAGGTCTGTACCTTTCGAATAACAACTTCATAACACAGTGCGAAGCAGAAGGCTTCAGACGCATCACTTACTTCCCTGATCGCCCGGACGTATTAGCGAAGTACACTGTGACTCTTCATGCTCCTAAAGAATGCAAAGTTCTTCTGTCCAACGGGAACCTTATAGATCAAGGAGTGCTTCCTGACGGGCGCAAATACGCAATCTGGCACGATCCTTTCCCGAAACCTTCTTATCTGTTCGCCCTGGTTGCCGGCAACTTCACCGTCAACGAAGACAAAATTGAACTCAATAACGACAAAACCGCTCTCCTGCAGATTTATACAGAACCGGGAAACGAGAATAAGACTGTCCACGCTATGGATTGTCTTAAAAAAGCAATCCGCTGGGATGAGGTCCGCTACGGCCTTACCTTAGACCTGGAACGCTTCATGATTGTTGCCACTAACGACTTCAACATGGGCGCAATGGAAAACAAGGGATTGAATATTTTCAATGCCAAATACGTTCTTGCCGATGACAGAGTTGCGACCGATTCTGATTACGCTGCCATTGAATCCGTTATCGGACATGAATACTTCCATAACTGGACCGGTGATCGCGTAACTTGCAGAGATTGGTTCCAATTATCTTTGAAAGAAGGCTTGACAGTTTTCAGAGAACAAGAGTTCGCAAGCGATATGCTGGGCTCTGAATCAGCAAAAGTCGTAAAGAGAATAAAAGACGTCCGAGCTTTGCGCACGGCTCAGTTCCCGGAAGACTCCGGTCCTATGGCCCACCCGATTCGTCCGGATTCCTACAGTGAAATTAACAACTTCTACACCATGACCGTTTACGAAAAAGGTGCAGAAGTTGTTCGTATGTATCAAACCATGTTCGGCAAGGAAGGTTTTAAGAAAGGACTTGCTGAATACCTGCGCAGATACGACGGTTCTGCCGCCACTTGTGACGACTTCCGAACTGCGATGGCAGAAGCCAACGACGCTGATCTTTCTCAGTTCGCTCTTTGGTATTCTCAAGCCGGTACTCCTCGCGTCTCGGTGAAGACTCAATGGGACGAAGGCAAAAAGACCTTTACTATTACCGCGAGACAGTCCAACCGTACCCTACCCGGTCAACCGAAACCACAGCCCCTGATGATTCCTTTAGCTATCGGAGTCCTCAATGACAAAGGCGAGGATATTCCTTTGCAGCTCGAAGGTGAACCGCTGCCCGTCGGAACTACACGTGTCCTTCTTTTAAATCAAGACGTACAAACATGGACTTTGGTCAATGTGGACAGAAGACCACTTCTGTCTTTAGGCAGAGGCTTCTCTGCTCCCGTCATCTTTGACATGGATTTAACCAGAGATCAACTAGTCTTCTTAGCCAAAAACGACTCGGATCTGTTTAACCGGGCTGAAGCCTTTGAGAAGCTTTCTATTTTAGCTATCGACGCCTTCATCCAAGAATTAAGAAAAACTCAAAATGCGAATTCTCTTTCTCCAATGGAAGCTTATTTAGCAACTTTTGAAGAAATTCTTAACGATGAAAGATTGTCCCCCGCTTACCGAGCAGAAATTTTAAAGCTGCCTAGCGAACAAGCCATTTATGAAAGCCAAATCATTATTGAACCGGCTTTAATTCGTGCGGCTTGTCAGGCGATGCAAAAGAAGATTGGGCAAAGACTCAAGACCAGCTTTGAGGATAAGGTAAAAACCTGCACAACCGAGGGAATATACAAATATGATCCCGATCTCGCCGGAAAACGAGCTTTGAAGTTCCTTTCCTTATCCTATCTTGTCGCCTCCGGTAATCCGAAGGGGGTTCAGCAAACCCGCAACTTCTTTGAAAAAGGGAACAACATTACGGACAAACTAGGCGCCTTAAGCATAGCTGTACACTCCGGTCTTCCCATTCGTCAAGAAATGCTCAACAAGAGTTCTATCGCATGGGCAACAGAGCCTCTCCTAATTAACAAATGGCTCGAAGTTCAAGCCTTAGCGACCTCGGTTCACGGAGAGATGCCGGTTGTGAACAAAATCCGCTCTTTGATGATGGATCCTCTTTTCTCCATTAAGAATCCGAATAACGTCTATTCGCTGTTAAGAACTTTCTTTGCCAAAGGCGGTCCTGAATTCCATACTCTTGACGGCAGCGGTTATCAGCTCTGGATTGAAACTGTTCTTAATATCGACAGTTTTAACCCGCAGGTCTCTGCCCGCTTGGCCAGAACACTAGAAAATTGGAGAAGGTATGAGCCGAGACTGTCTTCAATGATGTACAAAGCATTAAGATACGTAAGTCAACAAAAGAATCTCTCAGCAGATCTCAGAGAGATTGTGGATAAAGCTATTAACGAACCCATTTAATCGGAGAAGTGTTGTGTCTATTACTCTTTCTCAATATCTAACAACTGCCGTTCAAAACAATTTGATTGACAGCGAATTATCCGCATTAATCAGTGCCGTTGCTCAGTTAAGCAAAGACATCAACGATAAAGTTACTCATGGTGCGCTGGCCGGCGTTTTGGGAATGGCCGGTACTGACAACGTCCAAGGAGAGCATCAAAAGAAATTGGACGTTATTTCCAACAAGATCTTTGTTTCCGGAGTTGAATGGACCGGTTCCGTTGCCGGTATGGCTAGCGAAGAGATGGATGACTGCCTTGTCACTCCTCCTCAGTTCAAGAAGGGCAAATACCTCATTACCTTTGACCCTCTCGACGGCTCCAGCAATATCGACATTAATGCTCCTATCGGAACAATCTTCTCAATCACAAAGGCTCCGGAAGGTGAAATCACGAACGAAAGTTTTCTGATTCCGGGACGACAGCAAGTTGCTGCGGGCTACGTCATGTATTCTCCGCAAACTATCTTGACATTCTCGTTCGGCAAAGGAGTCGTCATGTTCACTTTAAACATGAATACCGGCGACTATATCCTTACCAAAGAAAACGTCCAAATCCCAGCGACTACGGAAGAATTTGCAATCAATATGTCCAACATGCGTCATTGGGCGGCTCCGGTCAAAGAATACGTTAAAGACTTATTGGCAGGAAAAGACGGACCTTTGGGTAAAAACTACAATATGCGCTGGGTTGCCGCCATGGTTGCGGAAGTCCACCGTGTTCTTTGCCGCGGCGGCATTTTTATGTATCCATGGGACAACAGAAAGCCCGAGCAGCCCGGTAAGCTTCGTCTTATGTATGAAGCTAATCCAATGTCATTCTTAATTGAACAAGCCGGCGGAGCTGCTTCCACCGGTAAAGGCGCTATTCTTGATCTTCAACCGGAAAAACTTCATCAACGCGTACCGGTATTCTTAGGAGCTAAAGAAGAAGTAACTCGCGTTGAGGAATATCACAAAAAATTCTAATTAACTCAAAACGTTAAAGGCCGGTTTTAACCGGCCTTCCTTTTGCACTGCCCAGAATTATTGCTCTGTCTGCGGTGCGGGGGCGCTCTTAGAAGACGCCGTAACTTGTTTAACGTCGATCAATACTTTAGTGATCTTGTCATCCATCGTATCCAAAGCCGTTGTAATGTTCTTACTTAAATCTTGATTGCTTTGCTCATTATTCTTGAGTGCTTCCTTGAAAGATTCAAGTAAATTAGTTTGTTCCTGCATAATTCTCTTTTCAGAGGCTTCCAAGATTGCAGTTTGACTGTCAACGAGCTTCTGCCATTTAGCATCAAATTCAGATTTAACGTTAGTAAGGCGAGAGTCTTCAGCATTAGCTGCCAACTTTCTCTGAGCTTCTAACTCTTTGGCCATCTTATTTGCTGTAGTTAATGCTGTGGCTTGCTGCTTGACCAGACCATAGCAAACAACGAGAAACAGGATACCGAACCAGACTAAAAGCATCATCCCGAGAGGGGCTTGGGCTTTGGTAAATACCATATTGACTTCAGTCGGACTGCATACTGCGTCCCAATTCAGGAACACGAAGCCTGCTCCTAATAAAAGCAGAACTAAAAGTACAAGATAGCGCATGTAATTTCCTTTAATTTGTATCTATTATTGCAAGTTTAAACAATTTAGGAGAAGTCATGGAAACTTCCTATCAGTGGGAGGATAATTGAGACACTTTTATGGGAGTTCTAAATGAAGACAGATCCGAGATTTCCTAACCTTTATATAGTCGATCATCCACTCATCCAACATAAACTCAGCACAATGCGTCAAAAAGGTACACCATCTAATACCTTCAGACAGCTTCTTCGAGAAATATCTTACCTTTTAGGTTATGAAGTAACCCGAGATCTTCCGTTAGAAACTCGTGAAATTGAGACTCCTTTGTGCAAATGCAAGACAAATTACCTTTCCGGTAAAAAACTTGTTATCGTTCCGGTTCTCAGAGCCGGACTTGGTATGAGTGACGGACTTTTAGATTTAATGCCGTCTGCGCGTATCGGCCATATCGGGATGTACCGCGGGCCTGACCATCGTCCTGTTGAATATTTAGTTAAGCTCCCTTCCAATTTGAAGAATAGAAAGATCCTGGTTGTCGATCCGATGCTTGCCACCGGATACTCTGCAGTCGCAGCAGTGGATGTTCTTCTCAAACGCGGTGTTAAGGCAAAAGATATTGTTTTCGTAGCCTTGGTTGCAGCTCCTGAAGGAGTCCAGACATTCCAAGAAAAACATCCCGATATCAAGGTCTATGTCGCCTCCCTTGACGATCATTTGAATGAAGATGCCTACATTGTTCCAGGTTTAGGTGATGCCGGAGATAGAATATTTGGCACCAAATAGGTGCATAAGTAGATATAAATAGGATAAAACCCTTAAATTTTTACTTAATTTTCAAAATATCGATTGAAAGTCGCTTTCTTTCGATATTTTTTTATTCCTTAAAGGAAGATTAAAGAGCAAGATCCTTTTCAGTTAAATTGCTTTATTAATTGAACTAAGGTTTTACTATGGCCGACGATTTTAAGGACATCTCCCATTTATATAAGGTCACTCCAACCGCCAAAACAATTATTGACGGTGTAGATTTGACAGAAACTCAGCACAAGTCTCATGCCTATGCATGGGTTGACGTGCTTCAGAGCGGAACAGGCTTGATTCTTGGTTTGTTCCTCTTCTGCCACATGGCTTTCACAAGCTCCATCCTTCTTGGTAAAGACACCTTCTGGAATTTAGTTTCCTTGACAGGCGGCTACTTTATCGACGGTGTTGATCACCTCTGGATGCACTCCTTGTTTGTTGGAGTTATTTTCGTATTAGTGGTTATCCACGCTATCACTGCTCTTCGCAAATTCCCATCCAACTACAAAGCCCTCCGCACTATGCGCGGCCACGTTAAACTTCTCCGCCACGGTGATACAACTTGGTGGTGGTTCCAGTTCTTGACTGGTGTTGTTCTTACAGCTTTGGTTTTCCCGCACATGCTCCCAATGCTTATGAACCCGGGCGAAATCGGACCATACGGCTCCGGCCTCGAAGTTTACAATTCCTGGTTGTGGGTTGTTTACTTGTTCCTCATCGTTACTGAAGTTCACGGCATGATCGGTTTGTACCGTCTCTGCATGAAGTGGTGCGGTCCTTCCAACGCTACACGTGTTCTCCTCCGCAAGATTACAATCGGCTTGATCATCTTCATGATTGCCCTCGGAAGCTTCACAATCATGGGTTACTACAATGCTGGTAAGGAAGCTGCAGAACTTGGTAAGACACACTTTGTTCCTGGCTATCTCCAGACACCTCAGACTCAGCCGTACCCATCTTGGTGGCCTGACAGACTCAAAGGTATCTCTCACTAATCAGTAGTATAGATATCGCAAGGAGGCTGGTAATCCAGCCTCTTTTTTATGCCGTTTTTGAAGCGCAGAAAAACTTTCTCATCGAGAGAATCACAAGTCTTTCTTCCCCTCGAAAAATCGCTATTGACGTTAGCGAATTTATATTTGATTGAGTTTTCCATTAAGAAAGGTATAAGCCTAAACCTTGGAGATATATCTTAAAGATCGTCTTCTGCATTGACTTTGAAAATTAGACCTCTCTTAAGCCATTCCTTCCTAACATTCGCTAGAAACCTTCTTCTAAGCAAAATTTTAGGCTGCTTTGACTCGAACTTTCCGAGCCTCCACAGCCTATTTCAGCTAGCTATTCAGCTTACTTATTTACTTTTTCAACAATGCCTCTGTACATATCAAATGCTGTTTGCAAAGCATTTTCATCGATGTCAAAGTTTCCTTGATGGTGGCCTGCAGCTCTATCAGCGCCGCAGATGAAGAATGCAGCTTTACCGCCGTTAGCCTGTACTCTTCTGCCTAAAACAGAATAGTCTTCAGAACCGCCGAAGTTGCCATCCGGAATAATCTTATTAACGCTAGGAACTGTCTTAGCAACATTTTCAATAATGTCGCTGCATTCCTTGTCGTTGGTGAAGTCAACAGCAGCACCCATCTGAGATACTTCATATGTCACGTCAAAGCCCTTAGAAATGCCTTCAACGATGTTCATAACTTGTTCTGTCATGTAGTCGTTAATAGAGCTGGTTTCGCCGCGAACTTCCAAAGCCATATGAGCATGTGTAGGAATAACGTTACGGCCTTCGCCGGCTCTGAGGGTACCGACATTAATACGTGTCATGCCGCCGCCATGACGTGGAATACCCATCATTTGAACAACAGCATTGCAAGCTGCAGCTAAAGCATTACGGCCTGCATTTGGCTCTTTACCTGCGTGAGCCGGTTTTCCTGTAAATTTAACGTCAAATTTAGATGTGCAGAGCAATCCGTAAGGAGCTACAACGATTTCACCGCTGTCAGCCATAAAGGAGATGTGGCTGCCGAACAAATAATTGGCATCATCAAGAATACCGGAGCCGGCGATAGCGGAAGCACCGCGAACACCTTCTTCTGCTGGTTGGAAAACAATCTTGAATTTTCCTTTAAGTTCATCCTTGTGATCGGCAATCCATTTTGCCAATGTCAGACCGATAGAAGTGTGAGTGTCGTGACCGCATGCATGCATAAAGCCGTTGTGCTGGCTGCGGAAACCTTCCTTATTCGGCTTGTGATCAGCATTTGCTGTTTCCTGAACACAGACGCAATCGATATCAAAACGGAATGCAGTTGTAGGACCTTCTTTACCTGTATCCAACAAACCTACAGCACCTGTGTAACCTTCCATTTCGGCGATTAGTTCTTCGGAAACTCCACGGGCCAAAGCGTTTTTCTTACCTTCTTCAACTAATTCAACATTTCTGCCGAAAACTTGTTCTGGGTTAATAATTTTTGTTCCAAGAAGAACTTCATATCCAAAACTGCGCAGCTTCTCGACAATGTAGGCAGTAGTCCAGAACTCTGTCCAGCCTTCTTCCGGCCATTGGTGCAAAGTTCTTCTTTGTTCGATCAGCTGGGATGAATAATCTGACATTGTGTCTCCTCTTTAGGGTTTGTATTAATTATTGGATCATAGCGTTTTATTGGGAATTAAGCTAGCAATTTTTTACAAATTCCCAGTAAAAAAGGTCCCGAAGGACCTTTTTTGCGGTAGCAAAGAATTAAACCATAATCAATGCCAGTGTGAACACGGCAATAATCATTGGGATAAATGTTCTCTTAACCAATTGCATTGGCTGAACCATAGCAAGACCGGAAACTACGATCACAACACCAGCGATCGGGGACATTGTTCTGCCCAAAGAACCGGAGATAAGAGCCAAAGCACCGAGGTTAGGAACCTGCATACCGAAATCAGCAGCGTGAGGTGTAACAGCTTCATTGAAGGCGAATGTAGCAGCGTCGCCGGAGCCAGTAATAACAGCGAGGATGAATGGTCCTAAAGAACCGCCCCAACGGGCAATTTCGTTAGAAGCCTTAAGACCTGCGACGAATGCATCGACCAAACCGGCAGCTCTCAAGCCAGCAGCAAAGACACCGGCCGCAATGATGATACCCATCACAGAACCGTAACCTGAACCCATTCCCTTAAAGAATTCTTTGGAGAATTGTTGCGGATTTGTCCAGCTGACTGCTAATGTGTAGATAGCTCCGCAGACCATGGCCTGTGCCACGCCCATCTTGATAGCTGGGAACCATTGGTTGCCGGCAACCAAAATGCACAATGGAACGAGCGGAGCAAGAGCCTTGAGGATGTTGATGCGACCGATTTCGCCGGCCTGACCAGCCTGAGCATAGTAGGCATCAAGTTCTTCTTGACTTGGCTTGTTATCGCGCAAGACTAAGCAGACGATTGTGATACCAACAAGGCCGATAGCCATCATGATCAATGTGAATGGTGTATGAAGACCGATAACGTCCATAACGTCCATGTTGGAGATCTTAGCTACGAAGTTATTATGGCTCATACCTGGGGACAAGCAGGAACCATAAGTACCCATCAGAATAGCTGCGCCTGCAGCGGCCGGACGGATACCGGAGCGGATCATCACAGGGATCAAAGTTGCGCCTACGGCAGCGGCACAGCCGGCTGCGGAAGGAAGTGCAATGTTAACGAAGAAAGTAACAGCTGTAGCGGCTGGAATCAAAAGAATACCAATCTTCCTCAGAGGAGCTGCTAACAGAGAAACTAAATGCTTATCACACTGTGTGTGAGTCACGACATATGCGAAACCCATCGATCCGCAGATTGCCATGATAAGAGTTGCAGTTGTCATGCTCTTTGCGAACTGGTCCAGAGCCATCATCGGCTTCATGGAAATGCAGCAAAGGAACAAACCTGCCGTGAAGAGAACCAAGCGGGTCTCATAGCGTTTAATTAAGCAATAGACCGTGACGATAACCACGGCTACTGCTATCCAAGCGGTTAATGACATGAATAACACCTTTCAAACTAGCTAATTTTTGTAATCCCCGTAAGATATTCTCTTCCGGAGAATGCCTTACTATTTCACATCTTGTAATATCTAGTAAACCGTACTAACCCTGTAATTTACAATTTTTTTGAATAGTTATTTAATTTTCATTTGTCTCGTTCTTCTAAAATGAACAGATTTAATCCAAGGAGAATCTTAAAAATGCCTTCTGAATTCCAAAAAAAATCATCAGAATTTGCTAAAAAATGCTTCGACGACATCCGCGAGATGTCAAAAGATGGTCAAGGCGTATCCCGTCAGGGATACTCTCCCGTAGAAACCCAGGTTCTCGAATATTTTAAGAAAATCGGAAACGAACTTAATCTTGAAATTTCTACCGATAAAGCCGGAAATGTTTGGATGACCATTCCGGGTAAAAATCGTAACCTCCCCGCACTTGTCAGCGGCTCACATGTGGATTCCGTACCACAAGGCGGCAACTATGACGGGCTGGCAGGAGTAGTCGCTGCTTTGACTGTTGCTCGCTGGATGAGAGAAATCAACTACGTTCCCGAAAGAGATTACGCAGTTCTCATGATGAGAATGGAAGAAAGCTCTTGGTTCGGCAAGTGCTATGTAGGCTCTCTCGGTATGACTGGACAGCTCACGGAACAAGACCTTGCTCTCAAGCACCGCTCCACCGGCAAAACATTAAAAGAAACCATCAAGGCCTGCGGTTTTAATCCGGACGACTTAACCACAGGTGTTCCTGTCGTTGATTTAGCTAAGATGGCAGCTTTCATCGAACTTCACATTGAACAAGGGCCTACTCTCGATTCTTCCGATACAAGAGTTGGCATTGTGACAGGTATTCGCGGCAACTTCCGTCATAAAACTATCAAATGCATCGGTGAAACAGCTCACTCAGGTGCTGTTGATAAGCAATTCCGTCACGATGCTGTGTTGGCAATGGCTGAACTCGCTTACAAGATGGACTGCTTATGGGATGATTGGCTCAAAGACGGCAAAGACTTAGTCTTCACGATCGGTGTTGTCCATACCTCTGCTACTTCAGCTATTGCCATTGTTCCGGGAGAAGTCACTTTCTGCTGCGACATCAGATCTCTTCATCGTGAAACTCTTGAACAGTTCCATGCTCTCTTATTGCAGCAAGCTGAAGAAATCGGCAAGAAACGCGGCGTTAAGTTTGAATTTGACAAGACTATCATCAGCGAACCGCTGGCTATCCATGAAAACCTTATGAATCATTTGGATAAGAGTGCCCGTGAAGCCGGACTCAATGTACGCAAGCTGCCTTCCGGTGCAGGTCATGACTCCGTTATCTTCGGTAACTTGGGAATTCCTGCCGCTATGATTTTTGTGGCAAACCAAGATGGTTCTCATAATCCTCATGAAAAGATGAAACTTGAAGACTTCATCCAAGGGGCCGACGCTCTTTGGAATGCTGTCAAGAACTTCCCGATTGAAGGCCTTAAGTAACCTTTAGATCACTATCAAAAAAATCGCCCCACCTTTTTGGGGCGATTTTTTTCCTCCCCGTTGCTACAATTAGTCTCACAGCTCAGAATTCTCACGTGTAATGACCTTACTTAAGACTCTCCAAGGAAAGAAACTTTTCTTTCAATTTGCACTGTTAATGCTTATTTTCTCTCTCGGCATTACATTCACGCTTTTCTCTATTTTCTTATTGACTGGCCAGTCGTCAAATAAAGGAAGTGCCATCAACATCTCCGGCTCATTGAGAATGCAGAGCTACGTAGTTGCCCTAACCGTGGCTGAATATGCCACTAGAGAACAGGAGCAAAGAACAAAGGCAATTACGAGAGCAGTCAATGAGTTCGAGCGAAGGCTAAACAGCCCCGGGCTGGTTAAAGCTATACCAAACAAACCCAACGACTCGCTTCGAATCCTCTACCACGAAATCTATTCAGACTTTTACGGCATGCTAAAGCCCATGGCTGAACGAGTCATTGAAAATCCGTCAACAGAAGCCAAGTTTCTTAATTATGTGCCGTCCTTTGTCTCTAAAGTCGACAAGTTTGTTTTTGATATTGAACAAAGTCTGGCTGTACAAATGACTTGGCTTCGAATTGGTCTGATAGCCACTTGTATTTTGGTTCCACTCCTGGGAGCAGTATTCTTAATATATTTCCAAAGAGTATTCTTCCTCCCATTGCAAGCTCTGGCAGATGTTGCCTCTGCTGTCAGAAAAGGAAACTTCTCAGTTCGTTCCAATTACAAAAAAGAAAACGAACTTGGAGTGCTAGCAGGGAGCTTTAACTACATGATTGAAGACTTATCCAGACTTTACGAATCTCTGGAAGAGGAAGTTAAACGTAAAACCAAAGATTTAGATCAACGTAACAAGACCGTAAATTTGCTGTTTACTTTGCGCAGTATCTTCAGCAGTTCCCCAACTCTCCAAGGAGACACTTTATCAAAAGCTCTGGCAGAGTTAATGCACTATATTCATGGAAATAGGATTGCCCTTTTCGTAGTTTCCGACGACCTTGACTCTTACCGCCTCTCTACTGCATATCCTCAGTTAGATGATAAAAATAAGGAAGAATTCCTTCAAAACTTAAAAACGCAATTCTCCTCGGCTAATCAAAATAAATTAACCGAGGAAAGCGGAAACTATCTCCGAATCCAAGTCAAAGATGCCTCCAGGCTTGTTGGATATTTGGTAATCCATTTCGAGGAAACACAGGATGAACTTAGAGATTACCGGTTATTCGAAAGCGTCAGTGAAATCTTTGCGACAGCCTTAATCAATGCTCGTAAAAGAGAAGAGGGTTACCGCCTTGCTCTTTATGAGGAACGTTCAACTATTGCCCGCGAGCTTCACGACTCTATAGCACAGTCCTTAGCCTTTTCTAAAATTCAGCTTACACGCCTTTCCTTAGGCCTAAAAGAAGAACTTCCCAAAGAGCAACTTCAAGAAATTGTAAACGAGCTTAGAACCGGCGTTTCTACTGCTTACACGCAGCTCCGTGAAGTACTGACAGCCTTCCGGCTTAAACCTACTTCCGCGGACATTCGCCAATCTATTCATAAATTATTGGAAGAATTCCATGAGCGTTCCGGGATCGAATACAACCTGAAGAACGACCTTCTTGATTTTGAAATTAATGCTAACAAGCAGGTACACTTAATCCATATACTTAAAGAAGCATTAACTAATATTGAAAAACATTCTCGAGCATCAAAGGTCAACGTTTCTCTTTCCATTGACTCCGATAATTTCATTAATGTTAGTATTGCTGATAATGGAAAAGGTTTGCAACCGGCTGAGCGTGAGAAGAAAGGCCACTTCGGACTTTCGATTATGGAAGAAAGAGCAAAAGCTTTAGACGCAGAAATTAACTTCCTGCCCAATACTCCTACCGGCTTGATTGTTAATTTTAGATTTAGAACTGCAAATTAGAAAACCAGTTAATGAGGACGGATATTGGTCATGGCCGAAAATGAAATAACAAAAATCTTTGTTGTAGACGATCATCCGCTTTTTCGTAAGGGTGTCGTTCAGCTTCTCCAACTGAATCCAAACTTTCAAGTCATTGGCGAAGCCGGGACCTTTGAGGGAGCTGTTGCCGGCATAACCTCTAAAGAACCGGATTTAGTCCTCTTGGACTTGAACATGAAAGGAACGAGCGGTATCGAAATCCTCTCAGCCATCAAAAACCATGACCCTTCTATAAAAGTTGTAATGCTGACCGTATCTGACTCTCCTAACGATTTGCTGCAAGCAATTAAAACAGGAGCTGACGGGTACCTACTCAAAGATCTGGAGCCTGAAGAAATCCTGGAAAATATCAATCGAGCAATCGAGGGACAGGTCGTTTTAAGTCCTGTTCTTACCAATGCTTTAGCAGAAGCTCTTAAAGAAAAGAAAGATGAGCCGTCACGCTCTCTTCAAGGTCTCACAGAAAAGGAACTGATGGTTCTTAAAGGAATTTCTCAGGGACTAAGCAACAAACTTATTGCCCGAGAATTAAATATTTCAGACGGGACCGTAAAAGTTCATGTAAAACATATATTGAAAAAGTTAAATTTCCATTCCCGCGTTGAAGCTGCAATCTGGGTTAGTGAGAACAATATCAAGCTTTGAAATCTTCCTCTCCTTGCCAAAATGCCGGTACTCACACCGGCATTTTGTTATTAACGAAGCAGTACTGACTTACTGATTACTTCTTCTCAGGAAGTAATTCAGCATGGCAGAGCATGCATTCATAACGATTCGGATTAACCTTATCTCCTGTTACATGGCTCGGCGGCAATGGAGTCGGCATACCTTTCATCTTCTGCATTCCGGGTTTCGGAATCTGATGGCACATCAAGCATGCATTCTTTGTCGGAGTAATCGGAAGATAAGCCGCTACCGGATGCGGGATCATCGGAGGAGTAAATTGATCTGTGATGGCGGCATCGGCGGCCGGTTCTTGTGCGAAAGCAGCAAAGCTTAACGCCATCAGGGGGACTAATAAGAGTTTATTCATGAATGTCTCCTATTTTTGCGTTTTCAGTCTTTTTCTGGGGTACAAAACGCAACTTAAAATTCAAACTATTTTCAGGACAAATTGAAATACATTTTCCGCAGTTAACACACTCGCCGGAGGCAAATCTCCCGACTTTGGCGGCTTCTTTAAAGTTAATCACCTGAGGTTCAGGACAGACTTTAAGACAATCACCGCAACGGGTACAAGTATTGTCATCATAACTGACCTTCAGCTGTCCGAACCGTCCCCAAAGTGCCCAGAAGGCGCCCAGAGGACAAAGGTGTCCGCACCAGCCTCTCTTAGTGATAGCCAAATCCAGCGCAAAGATCCCGAAAACCGCGCTTAAGAATCCATAGCCGATTCCATAGACCATCTCGCGCCAGATAATTCCTTGGGGACTAACTGCTTCAAATGCGGCTTCGCCTGTAAGAACACATAACACCAAGCAAACTGCAAGCAAGACATAACGCATTGCTGAAGGGACAGCAAGCATCTGAGATTTAATATGCAGCTTTTCTCTAACCCAAAAAGCGAAGTCCGTAACTAAATTCATAGGACAGACCCAAGAACAAAATGTTCTGCCGCTGACAAGGGCATAGAAAACCAGAATGATAAAGGCACCAAGTAAGGTCTCCGGAGAAAGCCAATACTGAGCCAATACTCTTTGTAATGCCGCAAACGGATCAGAGAGCGGAACTAAAGAAAGAATTCGTGAGGAAGACAGATCCCCTTCAAGAAGAGGAAGTCCAAACAAATTCCATCCAAGTCTGAACGTACCGATAAACAAAGCGATGAGCGTAAATTGAACTAATCGTCTTGCGATGGTATACCGCAGTCGGAAAAGCCACTCCTTCAAGGTCTTTGGAGGAGGCAGATGTCTGATTTCCTTATTTGCCATTCGGACCCTCCGAATTCAAATAATCCAATCCTCCCGGAGGAAGCTCGTGTGTCGGGCCCTCTCCAAGCATTGGACTGTTAGGAATAGGTCTGGCGTCATCTGCCTCTTTCCAACCGAGACGATAATGATCGCCTATCCTGCCTATGAATTTATCCGGATCAACAATGTTGATGCATGGAACGGCTGTCGGACAGCTGTGAACGCACAATCCGCATCCCGTGCACTGATCCGGCTGAATGACCGGCAGAAACATACCGTGTTTACTAATCTGCCGAGGCTGCGTATCGATAATGATTGCCTTATTTTGTTCAGGGCAATCACGATAACAGATTTCGCATCTCAGGCCTTGCCAAGAAAGACACGTACTGTGGTCAATCGCAGCAACTCCCATCTTTGCTTTTGTAATATCCGTCAGATTCGGATCCAATGCTCCTGAGGGACACGCTTTGACACAAGGGAGATCTCTGCACATATAGCATGGAATTTCTCTTGGTTCAAAGTAAGGTGTGCCAGGTGCTGCGATGTCACCAAACTTGGCAAGTTTGAGTGTTTCGTAAGGACACGCTCTGACGCATAAACCGCATTTGGTACAGGCTGTATCAAAATCCTTGCCTTCGAGTGCTCCCGGAGGTCTCGGAACGAATCCTCTGGCTTGGGCACTTTGTTGAAGAAATAGATTCCACAGCAGACCTGCACCTACTCCTGCAGCTCCAAGCTGAACGGAACGAGTAACAAAATCTCTTCTTGATGTCTTTTTCTCAGTCATGCTTTGGACGGAGCCTTTCGGCTCCGCATACTATGGTTATTGAGCCTTATAAATCTTGACTGCAGATTTCTTGAAGTCAGGTTCTTCAGAAATCGGGTCAGTTGCGTCGATGACTACCTGGTTGGTTTGAACCTTTTCGTCAAAGAAAGCGAGCCAAGAAGAGCCCTTAGGCATGAAGTTGCGCTGATTTGTCTGGACGATCGCATTGATCTTCCCGCGTCTGCTTTCAACTGTTGCCACATCGCCGTTCTTAAGGCCGCGCTTAGCAGCATCGTCTGGGTTCATGTAAACAAAAGCGTTTGGCTGAGCTCTGTAGAGTTCAGGAACTCTCATGGTCATAGAACCTGTATGCCAATGTTCAAGGATTCGGCCTGTGCAAAGCCACAAGTCGTAGTTGGCATCCGGTTGTTCAACCGGAGCTGCATACGGACGGTAGAAAATCTTTGCTTTATTGGGCAACGGAACCGGCTTCGGATCTGTGATGCCCCAAAGGTTGCCAGTCGGGATAGCTTTAAAGAGCTTGCCGTAGAAAGCATATCCGCCTTCCTTAACATACGGGTCGAAGTCCTGATTAAAGCGGTACGGTGTTTCTTTTCCGTTCACAACAGGCCACATCAAACCACGTGTCTTGGAATTGAGATATGTATCGAAATCCGCAAGATCGTGACCGTCGCCTAAAGTGAATTGACGATATTCAGAGAACAATGCCTTTTCCGGGAACCAGTTCAGTTTAGACGGAGCCGCTGTGCTGTTGATCTTGCAGACAAAGGCAGGATCAGGCCATGCGACGTTAGTGTTGGACTTGCGGGCATACAAAACTTCATAAAGAGTCGTTTCAGGAGTGTAGCCCATCTTCTGAGCTTCATCCAAAACGCTCGGAAGCTTGCCGTCTTCGTAACCTTCTACCTTCAAACCGGGAACTGATTGTTCGCCCCACACATCTTTGAGTTTGATGCGCTTAGCAAATTCCATCATCATCCACAAGTCTGTTCTTGCTTCTCCCGGAGGAGTTGCCATCTGCTGCCAGCCTTGTGTACGTCTTTCGGCGTTGCCGTATAAGCCCCATTTTTCGAAGATCATAGCGGCAGGAAGAATCAAGTCAGCATAGCGGCAGCTGAATGTCGGATAAGCATCGGCAACAACGATAAAGTTGTTTGGATGACGGGCAGCCTTCAACCAGTGGTTGCTGTTAGGAGCGGCTTGGAACGGGTTAACAACCTGTGTCCAGACGAAATTAACGGAATCATCCTCCATTCCGCGCAGAATTTCCATAAAGGCTCTGCCGACTTTCGGATTGATAGTCTTTTCCGGGACTCCCCAAATCTTTTCAGATTTGACGCGTGCCGGTTTAGCAGCTACCAACAGATCAGAGGGCAAACGATGGCAGAAAGTACCAACTTCGCGAGCCGAACCGCAAGCAGACGGTTGACCTGTCAAAGAGAAAGCGCCATTGCCCGGACGTGCATGCTTAGCCAGCAAAAGATGAACGGCATAAATCTGTTCGTTTACCCATACGCCTCTTTGATGCTGGTTAGCTCCCATACACCAGAAGCTGAGAATATCGTTGGCCTTATCAATGTAAGTATCAGCAAGGGCGACCAATTTCTTCTTGAAGTCTTCCATGCTTTCATCAGGATCTCCCTTGGAGAGCTCAGCTACGAAATCAAGTGTATACGGTTCAAGCCCCTTCTTGAATTCTTCAAAAGTAATGGACCAGTGACCGCCGGCTTTACCGCCCTGCTGAACTTGCTTAACAACCTGACCTTCTTTGCGGCCTTGGGCAATAGCTTCCCACTTATCTAAGACGATCTCATTTTGTTTCTTTTGAACATCTTTTTCTGCCGGGAATGCAAATTTGTCGGTAGGACGCATTCCGTAACCGATGTCAACGTTACCGGTTGCGAAAATACAGTGTTTATTAACGAAATCCTGCTCAACGGCACCTCGATTAACGATTTCTCTCAAGATGTAGTTGAGAATAGCAAGATCTGTATTCGGCTTGAAGATAATTGTTGTGTCTGCCAAGTTAGAACTCATGTTCTTATAGGTAGTCACGTTAATAATCTTAGTGGCTGCGTGGGTCAATTTTCTGTCGGCGACTCGAGACCACAAAACCGGATGAGCTTCCGCCATATTGTTGCCCCACAAAACCATTGTGTTGCATTTTTCAATGTCGGAATAGTTATTAGCGGGTTCGTCAATACCGAATACTTGATAGAAGCCTACCACGGCACTTGCCATACACAAGCGGGCATTCGGATCCAAGTTGTTAGAACGCCAGCCGGCCTTTACAAGCTTGCTTGCTGCGTAAGCTTCAGGGATGGTGTACTGACCGGAACCAAGAATAGCAACAGCAGTCGGGCCTTTAGCCTTGTATGTCTGAAGGAATTTATCAGCCATAACATCAAGGGCTTCTTCCCAAGAGACAGCTTCGAACTTGCCGTTCTTGTCGTATTTTCCGTCTGTCTTTCTTAACAACGGCTTGGTAAGTCTGTCTTTGCCGTACAAAATCTTGGCGTTGAAATAGCCTTTAATGCAGTTAAGACCTCTATTGACAGGTGCGTCAGGGTCTCCTTTCGTTGCAACTACACGGCCGTCTTTTACACCGACTGACAAACCGCATCCGGTTCCGCAGAAGCGGCAGACGCCTTTTGTCCAAACAATTCCATTTTCAGCAGCTCCGGCAGCAGCCTTAGCTACTTCTGAAACAGGAATGCCAACTGTCATTGCAGCTGAAGCAGCAATACCTGCTTTTAAAAGTTCACGACGCTTGACTTGGGGTAAATTAGTCGTCATACGCTCTCCTAAACCAAAGTTATTGGGTTAACTTTTCAAAATTATCAAGGGGATTAATTTCAGCGGATTCTTCAAAATGATGGACTAAAAGGGAAACATCCATGACGGAGTCAAGGGCTGAAATTGATTTAAATATTTCTGTCTCTTCAGTGACCGACGGGGCTTCGACCACCACAATAAAACGACTGGCTTCTTCTTGTTTTTGGTGAACTTCGACACCGGAAATCGTGGAGACAGCTTCCAAGGCTTGCGAAAAGCATCCGGGTTTGCAAGCCACCAGCAGGCCAGAATAATTCATGGGGTACCTACTTACACTAGTTGTTCATTAGGGGTTTTTTAAATTATGAATAATCTTGAGTAAGGAGCAAATATTCTACCCAGAAATAACCAAAATCATTAGGTAGAAACACTTACTTTTTAAGGTATTTGTATATGATTTTTACGATTTCTCCCCATAAAAAAAGGAGGACGAGCCTCCTTTTTTTAGTTCAAAAGAACTTTTGTTTTATGAATTAGATCCAGCCGCGCAAGAATGCCATGCAGTAACCGGCAACCGTGGCGGTACACACACCAATCAAACCCGGAAGGATGAAGGAGTGGTTGATAACAAACTTACCAATCTTAGTTGTACCGGAGCGGTCGAATTCGATAGATGCTAAGTCAGACGGATAAGTCGGGATAATGTAGTAACCGTAGCAAGCTGCAGAGCAACCGACTACAACGCCTGCAGGTGTTCCAACGGCCAGAGCAACCGGAACGATGGTAGCAACTGCAGCCGCCTGAGAGTTAACCAGCTTAGAAACAAGGAGGATAACGAAAGCATAGGCCCATGGATAAACCTTAACGTATTCAACCAAGACTTCCTTAAGATCGTTCAAGTGAGCTTTAAACACTGTATCGGACATCCATGCAACACCGAACACGCAAACAACGGCAACCATACCTGAACGGAATACCGGAGTGGCGCCAATGGACTTCGGAGCAGTTCCTGTCGCGAATACGATGATCGCACCGCAAGCGAACATGAACATCTGAATTACTAATGTCATGGAGAGCGGTTTCTTTCCAACCATTGGTCTGAATTCAGAAACTGCACCAAGACATGCAACGACAGCAACAACGGCCAAGAAGATCCACATAGCAGTCCACTGTTTTGTAGGAAGCTTCTTGCCAAGGAGAGTCAATGTTTCGCCGTAGACATACTTCTTAGCTTCCGGATCTGCAATAAGAGCCTGGAATTCCGGATCTTTATCCAAATCTTTACCGCGGAAGTTAGACCAAGTTGCCATTACGAGCAAACCAATCAAACCGGCAGGGATTGTCAAAGACATCAATGTCAAAAGGTTGATTTCTGTACCGTTTGCCATTGGGTGGCCAGCCATCAAGGCGATCATAGAAACGCAAGCTACGGAAACCGGAGAGCAGATAACGCCCATCTGTGCAGCAATAGAAGAAGCTGCCATCGGACGTTCCGGACGGATTCCTGTCTTAATAGCCACGTCATAAATAATCGGGAGCATTGTGTATACAGTGTGGCCTGTACCGCAAAGAATAGTCAATGTGAAAGTGACCAATGGAGCGAGGAAGGTAACCATCTTCGGACGATTACGAAGAATTTTTTCAGCTACCTGAAGCATGCAGTCCAAACCGCCGGAGGCCTGAAGTGTGGCGCCAGCAGCTACTACAGCAATAATAGTCAGAATAACGTCAACTGGAGGTTTTCCTGGTGGGAGTCCAAGCCATGGCTTCGGGCCGAAAACGAAAATGATAAGGCCAATACCGCCCAAGAGGCCCAAACACATACCGCCTTTTCTTGCTCCGAAGCACAAGAATGCTAAAAGCAGTAAAACTTGAAACCAAAAAATAGCACCCATAATTTTCTTCCTGAATGAATTGTAAAAATGTGTCAAATATGGACAACATGAATAATTACCGAATTTACGAATTGATACAAGAGGCGAACCCAGTTTGGTTATAAATATTAGGGTAATTACTTATTAGTAGTAACCCTTATTTTTAACTAACTAAATGATTTTAAAGATGTTTGAAAAACACTGATTTTTAAGGGTTTAGACCTACCTAATTAAAAGGTACTAAGAGTTGATCCGAATTAATGAATAATCGCATTTCGAATTAAATATTAAGTAAACCAATATTTTTGCAGAGTCTTTTGCAAACTCTTGCAAGGAAAGCTAAAAACCTCTCACGTTTAGAACTTTATGAGTGAACATGTAAATTTTGATTTCGCCCGGATGGCCCGCACGGGTATCCCGGAAGTCATTTACGCAGAAGGAAAAGAAAAAGCCTCAGTTTTAAAGCTTTTAGAAAACTTCGCTTTAAAAGCCGAAAATCCCATTTTGTTTACCCGATTGGAATCTATCACCTTTAGCCAATTAGATCCTCAATTGCAGTCAAAATATTGTTTTGATTCTTTGGCTAAAACAGCGTATACGAATAAGATAGCCAAGAAAGTCGAGGGTCGGGTTGCCGTTGTTTCGGCTGGAACCTCTGACGGCTTCGTCACGTGGGAAGCCAAAAGAACTTTGGATTATCTCAATGTTGAAAACCAAGTTTTTGAAGATTGTGGCGTCAGTGGCCTATGGAGGCTACAGGAAAAAATCTCCCAGATAAATTCCTGCGACATAATTATCGCTGTCGCAGGAATGGAAGCTGCGCTCACCAGTGTTTTAGCCGGTCTGACCAGCAAACCCGTCATTGGTGTCCCTACATCGGTAGGATATGGAGTTTGCGCAGGAGGACAGACCGCGTTAAATTCGATGCTTGCCTGTTGTGCGCCGGGCGTAGCCGTAGTCAACATAGACAATGGATTCGGGGCAGCGTGCATGGCATACAAAATATTACTATCCTGCAAAGGATTCATTAAATGACAAACGAACACCACCATTCTCATCAGGACCACTCTCACTGTGATATTGAGATGCCACACCATCATCATGATTTCGGCAAGTCTTCTGAACAAAGTGACAAACTCGAAGCAGGAAAGAAGGTCTTGACCATCAGATCCCACTCAGGACTTGCGGGTGATATGTTCTTGTGTGGTCTTATCCGCACACTTGGACTTTCTTCTCAAGAGACGGACAACATCCTTAACGGCATTTTTCCCGCCTTAAAAGGATCGGTCCAGCTCGTAAAAAAGGAGGTAAATCACATTGCAGGCTGGCATTGTTCAGTTCAGCTCCCACACGAACATCAGCATAGAAATCTTGATGATGTTTTAAAAATTATTTCCCAAGCGCAGCTTTCTGAAAAAGCAAAGTCCTATGCCGTCTCGGCCTTCTCTTTTGTTGCTGAAGCTGAAGCTGCCGTCCACAGTCTTAACATCGAGGAAGTCCATTTCCATGAAGTAGGAGCATTAGACAGTATTTTGGACATCTGCTTTACCTGCGAACTGTTTGCCAGGTTAAATCCTGATTACTTTGTAGTCAGTCCTCTTCCTATTGCTGACGGTGTAATTCATTGCGCTCACGGCGCTATCCCTTCCCCGGCTCCGGCCGTCCAAGCGATGCTTCCGGGAATTCCTGTCCGGCCCTTTGGAGCCGAAGGAGAAACCGTCACTCCAACGGCATTAGCACTTCTTAAAGCTTTTAATCCGACATTCGGAGGCTGGCCCATGATAGTGGTTGAAAAAATTAATACCGTCTACGGTACTTATATTTATCCCGGAGTCCCTAACGGAGCGGTTTTTGTTTACGGAACAAGCTATGTTTAATCCGAAACTCGAAAGGTTAAGAGATTTTTTATCTGAACAATTCGGCGAGGAACCTGTAAACATAGCTTTTTCAGGAGGACTAGACAGCCGCTTTCTTGCATATGCTTCTACCTATTTAGGATTCAAAGTACGGCTGTTTCATATATCCGGCCCGCATCTTTCGCTTCAAGAAACAAAAGATGCGGAAAAATGGGCAAAAAATCACAACTTTCCTTTAGAGATTCTGGTTCAAAATCCTTTGGAAATACCTGAAGTCAAATTCAACTCAAGAACTCGATGCTTTCACTGCAAAAAAGGACTTTTCTCTTTCTTATTAACCCGTGTTAATAAACTATGCGACGGCACTAACCACTCTGATTTGGAATGTTACCGCCCGGGCATTCGAGCTTTAAAAGAGCTGAATGTTCTCTCGCCTCTGGCAGAGGCAGAACTTTCAAAGGCAGAAATCCGAGCTATTGGAAAAGAAATTGGATTGGATGACTTTAATCAGATATCTAAACCTTGTTTGCTTACAAGATTCCCTTACAACTTCGAAATCACAAAGGAACAAATAAACTCAATCGAAAAAATTGAGCAAAGAATTCAGAAAATCCTGGGGGAAGTGTCAACAGCGACGCCTTTTCGTGTCAGAGAAATAGGCGAGCCCTATCTTGCTGTTCACATTCCCGAAAGCCATAAGGCTTCCCTTTCAGATTCTTTGATAAAAAAAATTGAACAGGCCGGTTCGGTAGATTCTGCTTCAGAAAAAGCTTTAAAAGTCCTTTTTCTCCCTGCTCTTTCCGGGTATTTCGACCATTTGGACGGCTTTTCAAAGAAGGCTAGCGGATAGCTTCAGAGCTGGAATCTTCCTCGTTAATAATCGAGAGAATATTGGCGACTCCTACCGCACTCTTGACACCTAGTTTGCGGCATACCACACCTCTGTGAACTTGAACAGTTTTTTCACTGATATTCAGTTCCTCACCGATTTGTTTGTTAAGTAAACCGCGGGCAACTTTACGGGCAACCATCTTTTCTCTTGCCGTCAACGTATTGAAAGCTTGTCTGGTTTCTTCAGCCAGTTTCTTTTCTTTCCGGCGCTCTAAGTCTTTCTTAACCGCTTTCTCGATGGCCTCTAAAAGCCTGTCAGCGCTGACAGGTTTCGGCAGAAAATCAGATGCGCCATCCTTGAGAGCTTGAACGGCCATATCGATATCGCCGTGAGCAGATACAAAGATAATAGGCAAGCCATTCTTTTGCAGCATCATGACTCTTTGCAGTTCTATGCCGCTCATATCAGGCATTCGAACGTCTAAGACAACGCAACCAGGCTCTTCACGGTTGTCTTCTTCAAGAAAACGCAGCGCAGAAGAATAACAAACAGTACGCCAGCCTTCGCCTTCAATTAGAAATCTCCAAGATTTCCTCATTGCATCATCATCGTCCACAATTCTGATAAGGGCACTCTCCTGCAGCTTATCTAAGTTCATCCTCATCCTCCAAAGCTAATGGCAAAGTAACTACACAGCGAAGACCTCCTGTGGGAACCTTCGAGAGCTTAAGCGAACCCCCGTTGGCTTCTAGAAGTTCTCTAACAATTGCCAATCCTAATCCTAGACCATCTTTTTTGCTTGAATGACCAAGATTGCTCAGAGAGGCCAATTTTTCATCGCTCATTTCCGGCCCATTATCCTCGATTGTCACCTGAGCAGTTGACCCAGCCTTTGTAATTTCAACATTAATTTTTGGAGAAGGCTGCCCGGACACGGCTTCTTCCGCATTTTTTAATAGATTGATTAAAACCAGATCTACATTAAGAGGATCTGCGTAAACTATCAAATCTTTGTCACCGCTCAACGTGCAGTTCAGGTTAAGTCTTCCTAATCGCTTCATTAAACTGATAATTCTAGAGGCCGTTCCCTCCAGATTAAATTTCTTCCTTTCCCTTCTTTCTTTTCGTCCGATAGTTCGAACGAAGTCAATAATATCCGAAGCACGCGTGCTTTCACCCTTGATTTCTGAAAGGGCCTCCTTAAGAACTTTTTCCGACGGACTTTTATTCCGGTTAAGTTGTCTAAGAAGTGCTTCTGAATAATTATTAATCGCTCCCAGAGGCTGCTTTAGCTCGTGGGCAACCATGGCAGAAATAATTGCGATGGAATTCGTCTTTTCCAGATTTTCAATTCTTTCCTGAATCTTTCTGTTTTCTCTCTCATACTCTTCGTTTTCTTGATTTTTCTTCTGCAGCTGATGAGTCTTTCTTCTAACTGCAAATCCAAGATAGATCGAATTAAGAAGAATCAGAAGCAAGGCAGCCCCGCCTGCGATGAAGTACCATCGATAATAATGGAGAAGCCAGCCTAAAGTTCTATCTTCTAAATAACGGACTTGAGACTTCTCCAAGAGCAAATTCATCTGGTCATAGTCATTAGCTACTGTCCAATAAGCACCTTCATCTTTATCGACGGGAAGCTGCAGCAAACTAATGGTAATAGCTCGGAGAGTTGGGGAGTCCAACGTCGGTTGAACGGAAAACATCCACCCTGGATAAAGGTGAGTGGAGTGACGGCAACTGAAATTATCATCAAATTTTTCATTAACTACTTTGATGGAACTTAGGTCACCATCAAAGTTTTTACGCTCCATATTCTCCAGAATACAGCTGGCGATAAACGCCACTTCAATTTCTTTGTCAAGTACTCTTTTGACGAGGTCCGGCATCGGCCGATGCGTGGTGGTCACTGAACCGAATAAGTTATTGGGATTCAAGCCTTCTGCATCAATCTCTCCCATGATTGCAAGAAAGCCTGCAAAGGCTTTCGTACTGGAAACTCCAACCTTTTTACCCTTTAAGTCGGCCAGAGTATTGATGTCGGTTCTATCCTTGTGGGTGATGATAACGCCGGCATTAGCCCTATTAGGATCGGGAGTCCACTTATTGATAGCTGTCAGAAGAGAAATCCCTCCGCTGGAGGACTTCATCATAGCGGTCAAGCCGCTTGAGGCAATTGAAAGATCGAATTTCTTCTCAGCAGCATCCTTCAAGAAATCATCTTGATCATAGAAATGAACATCTAATCGACGAGGAGCGATCGCAGCACGGATGGCTGCAACAGTATTGCTAAAGTGCTTAGCCGATATGCCCGCATCATAACTATTTACTACCGCTAATTTAACCGGACGCTCATCAGGACGGGCAAAAGAAACTTTGGAAATAGAAGCAAAAAAAATACTTATGCAGAAAATAAGGAGCAACCGCCCCATATTCGTTTCTCTGTTAAACCTTAAAACCATTTTCCTAAATCAAATTGCCGTCTTATTATTTTCTTCCTTCTTATCTTATCCTTGTAAAAGAGTTCTGAGAAGCCTGACTATCGGACAGTCCCGTCAGAACTCTCTCTCATTCAGGTTCCGAGCTCTACGCTCAGCATTGCAAAAAAGTTGTAAATCTTTTATTTGGTGACCGTTGCATACTTCTTTTCCAACTCTGTAAGAAAAGGAAGGATGGTAGGATCATCCCACGGAAGAAAGCCCGGAAGATAACCGATCAAATTTCCCTTTGCATCAAGAAGAAAATTAGTTGGCACAACTTCCATCGGCATTACAGCCTCTACGGAAGTTGTCGGATCAAACCAAGTTTTAAAGTCCGTCTGTTTTTGTTTCTTCAGAAACCCTTCGACTTCCGCCGGATTAGCATCGATAGATACACCCACGAGTTCAATATTCGTACCGGCCAACTTCTTCTGCAGCTCGGCCAGTTGCGGAATTTCGCGAATACAAGGAGTACACCATGTAGCCCATACATTTAAGATAACCAACTTTCCTTTCAAAGATTCAAGATTAATGGGCTCTCCTTTGAGGTTCTTGATTTTAAGGTCCGGCATCTTACGTGCCTTGGAAAACTCTACAAATGGTTTCATCACTCTTGGTTTTTTCAGAGGTTCGCCGGTGCTGTAGAGTCCGGGGGAAAAGATCGCCTGAGCGTTGGTAGATAACGAGAAAGTTAAGGCAGCAGCAAAGCAAAGTGATTTAAGTAAAAATTTCATTTTCAAAACCTTTAGTACGTTCTTCTTACCAATAACCAACGATCAATCAAGAAGAAAACAACAAACCAAATACACAAATACATTCCCATCAGCAGAACATTCTGACTAAGAACTTGAGCTTCAATTAGGTCATGATTTAACAATCTAAACAGGGTTGAAGGGTTAATCATCAAACAAATGTTCATCAATTCATTGGTGATTTTTCCTTCAAAGGCAATTGTGAAAATCAGAAGTCCCAAATCATAGAGAAGAACTGAAATCAGCCAAATTAGCAGTAATGCAGCCAAGGCCTGGGCTTTAGTCGAGGCACAAAGACTAATTGCGTATGAAATTAAAATAAAAACCAGCCCTAATAGCCATCCGGAAATAACCAAGACAAAAGCCAGTTTACCCACTTCTGTCAAGTCATAAGGCAGCAAATGGACTGCTGACAGAATTGGTAACACAGAAGAGCCGATAAGGAGGCATAAACCGAATGCAAACCCTTGTCCTAAGAGTTTTCCAACGAGTAATGCAGTCCGGCTAATCGGATAAGTCAAAAGCAAAAGCAGAGTTCCTTGCTCCTTTTCTCCTACAAAAGCGTCGTAAGCCATCAAAACGGCGATAAGGGGAATAAGAAATACGTCCAGCATCAGCAAGGAATTCATTACAGAAGGAAGAGGTCTGAAGCTAAAATCCCCTCCTAAAGCAGCCACTCCATATATGACGGATAACGATGTCAGAACAAAAAGACAGGATCCCGCCAGAAGCCAGAAACTGCGTACTGTATCTTTAAATTCTTTACAGGCGATAACCCAAGTAGAAGCTCCTTTCACAACTAAAATCTCCCCTTTCCTATGGCTTTTTTATATATGTCTAGAAGCGAAGGGGCTACCACGCCTACACTCTTAATATCGTATTTCATCTCTAAATACTCTTGAACTTTCTCCAGCTTATTGGCTGGACAAAACAAGCGGTTTTCTCTCAGAAAGGAAGAAAGTTTTGGGTCCGTACGAGCTGCATCAACTGCCTTTGAAGAGACCATCTCATAGGGGACATCAAATTGTTCGCTCAAGCTTCTGACAGTACCGTCTGCTACTTTCACACCATTGCATAAAATAACGGCACGATCGATGAAATCTTCTACCAACAAAAGTTCGTGAGTACACACTACTACTGTACTGCCGCTATTCTTTAACTTAACCAACTCGCTGTACATTAAGTCAGAGGCTAGCGGGTCAAGACCGACGGTCGGTTCATCTAAAAATAACAATTCGGGTTTAGTCAATAGGGCCTGGGCTAAGCCGAGACGCTGACGCTGGCCCTTGGAGCACAGAGAAACTTTCTGATTAGATACTCTGGTAAGTCGGAGTGTCTCAATAAGTTCATGGACACGTGCTCTCGGAACTTGTTTGAGGTCTGCGAAGTAATTTAAGTTTTCTTGAACAGTCAAGTTGTCATAGAAACTGACATTCTCAGGTAAATATCCAATTTTTTTAGCTGCCGATCCTGGTTTAGTTCCAAGAACCGACACCGTCCCGGAGGAAGGTGCAATGAGGCCTAATAAGATTTTTATTAAAGAAGATTTACCGGCTCCATTGTGCCCGATTAGTGCCACGAATTGCCCCCTCTTGATTGAAAGAGAGATGTCTTTGAAGATACATACCTTCCCGCGCTTTAATGAAATATCTTGGCATTCAATTGCTGTCATCTTCTTTTCGCTACTTCTGTTTTAATAAGCTCTAAACCACGTTTTAGCTGAATTTTTCTCATCGAGGCATCCGGCTCAGCTTGTTCCATTTAATTGGAACTTACCGTCCAATCCTTTTTTGGTTTTAACGGATCTTGAATTAGTGGGTTTGAATCCACGATCCCTTTTCCCTTATCTAATTGAAACTGAGCATTCAAATAACGAAGAAGAGAAGCCAAAGGACTGTCCATCAGGAACCGAGCTTGCGGATACATCCAAAATAGCCTGTCGAGAGAATCGTTCGGCTGATAAGCTTGGTCTCCAATTCCATCTTGATTTAAATCCCAGCCTTGATAATTGCTCCAAAAATTTCCTACTCCGTTAATACTCCATTCAACTGAACCGGAGCCAACGTAGCGAACCTGCTGACGGTTATGGATAAAGCGGTTGCGAGAAAGAATCGTTCCTTCTCCGCCCATGGCCACCCCAACCCCAATCTCGCATTCCTCGAAGGTATTGCCATCAACGGTATTTGTTCCTCCTCCATAGATAAAGAGGCCTTTTCCTTCGGTATCCAATGAAGCCTTCCCACGCGGATTTTTGACTTTAGTCACATGATTATTTTCGACCGTCGATTTATCACTTTCGTTAAGAAGAATTCCGAACTCAACAGTACGCTTGCTGGTATTGTCAGCTACTCGAACTCTTTCAGAACTCATAACGGCATATCCGCCGATACACGCCTCTGCTTCGTTGTTAAAAGCCGAGTCACCTCGGGTGTACATATAGTGAATCCCGTACTGCAGAGCTGCAAAATAATTATCTTCCGATAAGGTATTGTCGGTATTTTCGAAATAAAAGCCGTCCCTTGTATAGAGCACGCGATTGTTTACGAGCTTAGCGTTTTTAACATAATTGAAATAAACACCGTCTCCGCGATCTAAAACATGACGGCGTTTGTATCCACGAACCTCACATCCGGAGATTTTGATATCTGAAGCTTTATCAGCTCGAATTCCAAATCCAGCGGTATTGATTTTCAAGTTTTTAATATCGATGCCGCTGAAGCCTTCTTTTATAAGAACGCCGCTCTGTCGTTCATATAAATCTTTTCCGCAATTCTGTAGAGAAAGATTTTCAAGGGTGACGTTATCAGCCTCAACTACAAGACAAGAACCTATGTCGCCGCCATCAATCACGGCTTTCTCGGTTCCTTTTAAGACAATGCTTTTGGTGATCGAGAAATTGCCTTCATAAATGCCTGAAGCAAGAGTGATAGTGTCCCCCGGCACAGACGATTTCAGAGCTTTTTCCAAGCTTGCTGCAGAATCCGCCTGCAATTCTGCGCTTCCCGCAGCTGATGCAAGAAGCGCAAGGATAAGAGCGAAAACTCTTAACGTCATTAATGACCTTTTAATGACTTCAGAAGTTCTAGGTTAACTTCAGAATAATTAACGATTTTGCCGCCATGCTCTTTGGTAAATTTTTCAACTGCTTCTTTGTTTGCGAAAGGCAGGATAGATTTACCCATTGCTCCTCGGACGTCTGAGCCGGCGTTATAGACGGCTTTTTCAGCTAAGAGCATTTTTTCGTGTAAAGGAACATCTTTGGTATTTCCGAAATCACTCACGAAGAAGGCCTCTACTTTTTTGGCATTTTCCGGCTGCAAGGAATAAACGAAACCGTCTTTTACCGAGCAGAACTTAAGCGGCTCTTTTTCGCCCTTTACATAAACCTGAGCCTTCGCTCCGGGATAGTTGAGAATAACCATGCCACAAATAAGACAACGGTCATGTTTTGTAAAAGCCGCAGGAGAAAAAGTTTTGGTTTCTTTTTCGGAAGAACAGCCTCCGATAACTAAGACACAAGCAGCGACGGCTAAAAGACTAAAAATTTTTTTCATAAGCTATTTCTGAACCCTTTTCACCTGTTACACGGTGCAGAGGGGTCTCCAAAAGAGGAACTCTGTGCTGAGAAAGTGTTCCGAGCACAGAGTTGTTTTAATTACATGCCGTTGATCTGGCCGGCGTAGATGATGAAGAGGCGCAAGCACATCATGCCGCAGATAGCTGCAATGCCTGATGTATAGAAAGCGCCAGCACTGTCTCTGAATGCTTTGCTTCCGAAGAAACTCAGAACCAATGGAACGAAGAAACCAACGCCCACGGCCCCAATCCAGAATACCTGTGCCCAAATACCTGTTGTAAAGGCTACGGAAGCAGCTTGGGCAGCAGCATTGCCGCTGACCAGAGCAACCATAATCATCAACAAGCACATTGCTTCGACCGCCATAATCGGCCATTCAGCAGCGTGAAGGACATGAAGATCTTTTCCATGACGATCTGCACCGAACAACCAAGCTGCAAGAACCTTGGTAGCTGCACAACCGGCAGAAAAGCCGGAAGCAACGAACAAAGCAGGAAGAACAGCAGTGTTGATCAGAGGGAATCTGATAAGAGCAGAAATCAAGAATCCGGTGTAGGCACAAATTGCAATTGCCAAAATTAGAACGAGCCAATCTAAGATAACTCTAAATTTGGCACAGAAACTAATAATGGGATCAAGCCATTTGAGCCAACTAAATGACGTAATTTCTGTTTGCAGAGAAACGCACATCAATACGAATACCAACGGGATGTAGAAAAGAAGTGCCATCACGCCGATACTCATCACTGAGGTTGGATTGTAGTAAACAAGAATACGCCAGAAAAAGAGCGGATTAGTTAAGTCAAGGACAAGACAGATCATCCCGAGAACGATCGTAATAAAGCCGATCAAGCTAGCTGCTTTCATAATCGGAGTATTTAGATGTGTTCCTCGGAAGAGATTTAAGCAAATAGCGATGGCTACGGCACCTCCGGAAATACCTGCTAAAAACAGATATACGGCAATCGGCCACGGCCAGGCTACGCCCTCGGATAGACCAATAGTGAAATCCAGCATAATCAGACTCCTTGTTTAGTGACAGGGACATATCTCAGGTTCGGATTCGTTCCCAAATGGGCACGAATTCGTACCGTATCCTTGACACGCAGCAACCTGCTGATAATACTTTGAGGGTCATTTAGATCGCCAAAATATAAGGCGCCATGACGGCATGCGTTAACACATGCAGGCTCCAGCCCTTTACTCAACCTGGTATCCAAACAGAAGTTGCAGTTATCGGCAACTTTAGTTTGAGAATTGATGAAACGGACATTGTACGGGCATGCCGCAATGCAGTATTTGCAGCCTACGCAACGATCCGGATCCATAGTCACGATATTTGTCTTCGGATCGCGGTGCGCTGCACCGGTAGGACATACTCTTACGCAAGGTGCATCCTGGCACTGCTGGCAGGAAACTCGAACATAAACGCGTTCACAGTCGCAGTCTCCGGGACCTCCGCAAATCGGACAAGTTGTCCCCGGAATATGGGTGGTCTGACGCTCCAACAAAAGCCTTGAAATTCCGGGAGGAAGATTGTTGGCTTCGTTACATGCATCCTTACACTCGCCGCATCCAATACATTTATTCTGGTCAAAGACCATTCCATAAACTGGATGAGGCTGGGCACTGCCTGACTCTGCTGCTACCGCAGTTTGAACTGCAGTGTTGGCTGCCTTTTTGTCGTCTCCGGGTTTACAGCCTCCCAGGGTTAACAAAACTAAGGAACCCGCGGTTGTACCGGCTAGAAATGTTCTTCTATCGATGTTTTTACTCACGGTGATTCTCCATAACGGACGAGATTGGTCTGTCAATAATTCTTTTGAGCTAAGTGCTCTGAAACTCTTATCGGCTGCTTACGCAAAGAAATTGCTTCAGAGCTTCTAAAACTTAATGTCGGGAAGGCCCCTTCATTAGAATTAGTTATTTCATTAGCCGTGCGGCCATGCCATCTTCGGACGGTTTCCTTCTACTTTAGGATGTCCGCCCGGCAATTGCCCGTCGGCAGATTTATTAGCTCCGGGTTTTTCGACCTTTTTCAATGTCACTTCAAAAACCAAAGCGGATTCCGGAGGAACTGGACCTGCTCCTTCTTCGCCATAAGCCAGGCTGGCCGGAATAACAAAAATCGCTTTGCCGCCTTCCTTCATTTGATACAGACCTTCTTTAAAGCCCGGGATAAGAGTCATAACAACATCTTTTTCCTCAACGGTCTTTCCTTCCGGATTAGTGAAAGGAGTTCCATCTACGAGCTTGCCGACATAGTCCATCGTCACTATGTCTTCTTCCTTCGGAGCAGCTCCTGTACCGGCCTTTAATTCTTCGTACTGCAGACCTGATTCAAGCTGTTTTACGCCTTTGCGAGCCTTATTTTTGTTTAAATAAGCTTCGCTTTCAGCTTTGTTTTTCTCTTTTGCCTGCTTGACTCTAGCTTCATGAAGCTTATTCAACTTTTCAGCTCTAGCATTTAAAGCTGTGATGATCTCTTCTTCAGTAAGCTTAGACTTGTTTTTCAGCGCATCTGTCAGACCTTCCATTACCTGGTCCATGTTGACAGGAACACCCAATTCAGACTGTTTATAAGCCTGGGAAGAAAGGTAGTTACCTAATGAAGCACCAAGGCTATAGGACTCTTTTGCATCCTGGGAAAGCTCTTGTGAAACGGCTGTTCCGACAAATGCGACGGCTAAAACAGCAGACAAAATAGATTTGGTGAAAATTGACATAGTGTTTCTTTCAAATGATTTTTGGTGGGGGATTAGAAATGGGGTTTATCAAGTTACGGTCTTTCAATCTTACGGCCTGAAAGCTTCCAACCTTCGATTCCGTCAGGCATCTGGCGGACGTCGGTATAGCCCAGCTTCATCACTTCTCTTGCTGCCATTTCACTTGCAGTGCAAAGTCTGTTGACGCAATAAAACACGATGGTTTTATCTTTGTCTTTCGGGAGAAGATCCTTCCAGTTTCGTACGTTGAAAAACTTAGCACCGGGAATATATCCCTGGGTCCAAATCTCGAGCGTATTTACATCAAAGAAAGGAACTCCGGACTCCCAAAGCATCTCTGCTTCACGCATCGAGATCTGATTCAGAAGTTCATCGTAGACCGGCGCCTCCACCGGCTCTCCGCCTCCGCCCGCAAAATTGATTTGCGAATAAAGGCAAAGAAAAGAAACTGCGACTATTTTGACTAACTTGTTTATCATTTTTTGTCCCGTTTTCACTTCGGACCCGAGGGTCCGAAGTAAATGTGACACTGGGTTTTAAATTACTTTGTCACTGTATTTTCAGCTTTAATGGCCTTGTAACCGCCCTTGTCAATGATTGACTGAGCTTTGGTGAGATATGCCTCAGCTGTTTCTACACGTTGTTTTGTGTAGTTGAAGGCATGGACACCCCAAGAACCGTCTTCTTCAACTTGCTTAATGATTTCTCCGGCCTTGTCAATAAGAAGCATAGCTTCCGTTCTTTGTTCCGGAGTCAGCTTAGTGACTTCAAGCAACTTGTTAATACGTGTCATGGCATCAACGTTCTTCTGATGGCTTTCCTTAATTGGGTTCTGCCACTTCATAACTTCACCGTAGATTTCCTTCTGGTCTTGGTAAATGAGACCTTGATCCAGTTCGGACTGGAATGGGCTATGGCAGCCTTTTCCTTCTGTAACTGTGAAATCGGCGATAGAAGTTCTTGCGCAGCTCCACATTAAGTCAACGTAACCGTGACCTTCTTCGTCACGAGCAATACGCCAGCCCTTAGAGCTTGCATCACGGGTTTGTCCCGGACCCGGATTCATCATCTTCTTCTCTGGGTCGACCATGATCTTGAAGAGGTGAGAACGGCGAACGGCATCGAAACCAGCCATATCCGGACGCTGAATAGCTGTGAAGTTTTCGCAGCTCATTGTGAACGGCATATGACATGCAATGCAATCAACCTTGCTGTGTGTGTCAGCCTTGGAGGCCATTTCAGCCTGAACCTTATGGCAGTCTTGGCAAGTCTGACGGATAGCCGGGCGTGTAGTACCGGATGTCCAGTCGTTGCTTGTCACTTCATGAGGATCGTGGCAAGTTACGCAGCGCATACCTTTTTCATAGTGCTTTGACATGAAGAGCTGTGCGCCTTCTGTACCGCAGGACGGGCAGGAAGATTTTGTCTTAGCATTGAAAGCTTTTTCCAATTTACCCTTAGCATCCGGACGATCGACCTCATCTTCGATGAAGTTCAAGCGCTGATGGCAGCGGTCGCAGTTAGTGCTCATGTTGTTGGTGTTGCCAATCAAGTGGCCGCCTTCACCGTGGCACTCTTCACAAGCGATACCGCGAGAAATTGTGTGCTTCTGGAGCTCTTTCGGATTACCCAAAGCGGCAAAGAATTCTCTCTTATCCTTAAAGTCAAACTTGAATGCGTGGCAGACTTCACAGTAAGAAGAAGCAGCCTGAACAAGAAGTTTTCCTTCGTAGGTAGAGCCGTAGGAAGTCATACCCCACTGGTGAGAAGCTGACGGACCGAACTGGTTGAGTTCTGTCGGGAAGTCAGGAATAAGTTTCTGAATCTCTTTTGCCTTGGCAGGTGTAAGCCATTCAGCCCAGCCGCGGGACATCTGGTTGCCGCCGGCTACGATACTGCCTGTACCGTCTTTCAGAAGACCGTCACGAACGTGATAGGAACCACGAACGAGCCATCCGTCGATAAAACCGTATTTTGTACGCGGTGTTCCGATGGTAGCGTAGATAACGTCTGCTGTAATACCGTCAGGAAGAATAGAAGCTTCCGTTCCGTACAGCTTCTTCTTCAGATCGTTATCCACTTCAGGATGTTCTCCCGGGAATCTAACGGTCTTAGCATGACGGGAACGTTTCCATTGTTCGTACTGAATAGCGTGGCATTCGCCGCACTTTTCAGGACCTACGAATTTATTCGGGAAGTCAAGAATTGAACGTTGACCTAAGCGATACTGAGATGCCATTGGGCGATTGCCCGGCTGGTGAGCGGAATATTTCTGAGCATTACCTTCTCCCAAATACTCAGAACCACGGGAAGAAATGACCGGAGTACCGATAACACGTCCGTCTTTGCCATATGTTGCAAAGATCGGGTGATTCTCGAATATGTAATCCCACATTTCCTTTTCTTGGACAATGTAGTCTTGCAATGTCCGGATGCCTTTTGATTGCTCGGTCACGTCAGGATTATCCCAGACCTTCTGAGTCAATGCGTCAACTTTCGGAGCCGGAAGCGGCTGGCCGTTAGCGGCATAGACACAAAATGCTGTCATTGTCGCTGCAATGCCAAGCCCAATTTTTGTCAATCGTGTCTCTTTTAACATTTAATTTCTCCTTGTGAGGCGCGATGATCAGCGAACGTCTATCTTTCACAAATAAATCAGCCTCTGTAGGTATAGGGTTGATACTCGATACTGGTGGGGAATCGAAATACCAAGTTCAGTTTAAGTTAAGGAAAACGGATGAAGAATAAGACTAATGTTGTACGTGTTATCCCTTAAATTCATCCTTAATTAAAGATTATTAAGAAAGATTTTCTTAAATTTTTACAAACTTGATAAAAACTATCAGTTATTAATTTTTATAGCTTTAAGTAAATAAAACCCCCGATAACTCTGGGGTTTTGAAGAAAAAATAGAATATTTTGAAATTCGAAGAGAAGATTTCTCGACCACAAGTATTAAGAATCATCGGAAAAATTGAAACAAAGTCTATTAGATGATTGTCTTAGATCGGTTACCTCTATAACACTTAGAAATAATGTAAGGAAAAGAAAAATAAGTAAACAAAAAGAGACGGATTATGATGTCCGTCTCTACCTAAAAATAGTACTGTTATTCTACTGAGAAGTTGGTAGGCAATCACTCCTTAAGACGAGGTACAGTCAAACTTCCCTCCGGCATGAGAATAACTTTTCCGTTTCTGCCGATCTTTGCTTCAGCAGCGGCCAGAGCTTCTTCAAAAGTATCAAAGGCTCCTTCAAACAACATTTCTCTAGCCATCTTTCGATCAAGACTGGATACGAGATAGAACTTAGCTTTTTTCATAAGGCGAGTAACAGCAAAAGCTTTGTTAGCGCCGATTTGGAAGTTCTTCTCTAATTCTGCCTTGATAGCATCCGGAGACCCTAAACGCTTGCAAGTTTCTTCTAACACCGCAGAGCCGCTTCCTTCCACACACTCGGCAAACAGAATAACGGCACCGTCTTGTTTAACCGCACAAACGGCATTGTCCATTGTCTTCTGCATTTGATAGACGTTAATGTCTTTCGGATAACCGCCGCAGGAAGCAACAACGATATCGGCCAATTCAGGAATTTCGCAGCCGTAGACCTTATCAACAAACTTGCAAGCCTCTCTGTGAGCTTTGAAGACATCGCCGGCAAAGACTTTCAAGATCTGATGATGAGCATTGAGGACGGCATTAAATAAGAAGAGAGAACGTCCTTTTGCAAAAAGCTTTACGCCTTCTACCTGATCCTCATAGCAGGGATTGCCGTCCATACGGCCGATTGCCGCTTCCGGCTGGAGCATGAAGCTGTGGTTAACTCGAACGGTTTCCATAGCAGCACAGCCTGGGAGGATAGCTTTTCTACCCCCGCCGTAACCGCTGAAATAGTGATGAACGATGCTTCCTGTCAAAATGACGTGGTCTGCGTCGCAAATATGCTTATTAATCCAGACAGGAGTACCGCGGGAAGAAGTTCCAAAATATCTGAAGTCTTCCGTCTGAGTAGAGATGCTGTTGTACATCTTTACTCTGGAAGCTACGTTTTCGCCCACGGCTTTAACCATTTCTTCATGAGTCATTGCGCGGTGTGTGCCGAGGGAGAAGAGAATATGCATATCCTCGTCTTTTACGCCAAGCTTGTTCATTTCATCAAGAAGAATCGGCATGAATTCAAATGAATTTGCAACTCGGGTCAAATCGTTGCAGATAAAAGCAACCTTTTGACCGGGCTTAACGATTTGATCGATAGGAGGAAGACCGATCGGGTTATAAAGCACATCATGAATCGCTGCTTTCAGATCTTTGATAGGCTCGAAAGGTTCAGTCCTAACCTCTTTAATGATTCTTTCTTCTTCCAAAGCAAAAGATTTTTTGCCTTGTCCGTAGGCAAACTCAAACGTCTTCATTTCATTTCTCCTGCACGCTGTCTGAAACGTTTTGTAAAATCTTGTGAAGCATGGCATAAAATCACAATTTTTACATTAATTAACAGGGTTAATACCTAATAGAATAGTCTTAGACTCTCTTCATCGGAACAAAAGAAATCCTTTCGACTAGAAAAGCCTTCCTAAGTTCTACCTCTCGAAAAGATGCCTCGTTGTTTTCAAAGACTTTCTTCACGGCGGACATTTTTCAAAGTAAAAAACACTAAAATAATCGTTTATCTAAATTTTAAGAAGGATTCTAAGAATGTCCGGACATTCCAAATGGGCCAATATTCAACATAGAAAAGGCCGTCAAGACGCAAAGCGTTCCAATATTTGGACAAAGTTGATTCGTGAAATTATTGTTGCCGCTCGTCTTGGCGGAGGAGATGCAGACAGCAATCCTCGCCTTAGACTCGCTCTTCTTAAAGCCAGAGGTGCCAACGTTCCGAAAGACACCGTTAACAACGCTATTCTTAAGGGAACCGGCAAATTAGAAGGCGTAAGCTACGAAGAAATTCGTTATGAAGGCTACGGTGTCGGCGGCGCAGCTCTTATTATTGACTGCACGACAGACAACAAAACTCGTACTGTTGCCGATGTCAGACATGTCCTTTCAAAGAACGGCGGAAATCTCGGTACTGACGGAAGCGTCTCCTTTATGTTCAAGCACTGCGGCTACTTTTTGTTTGCTCCCGGCCTGAGCGAAGACGAAGTCATGGAAGTCGCCTTGGAAGCCGGTGCTGACGACGTCATCACTGATGAAGAAGGCGCCATCGAAGTCATCTGCTCTCCGCAGGCCTTCGAAGAAGTCAATGCTGCTTTTGAAGCTAAAGGCTGGAAACCTGAAGTTGCTGAAGTTACATGGAAGAGCGACACAGAGACAGTTCTATCCGGCGAACAAGGCGAAAAAATGCAGAAACTTCTGGATGCTCTCGAAGATCTCGACGATGTTCAGCAAGTTTTCACAACAGCTGTTATTGAATAATTTCTAAAAATTACTTTCTCAGGGTCAAAATGAATATTCTTGTTATTGGAAGCGGCGGCAGAGAACATGCCTTGGCATGGAGACTTGCCCAATCTAAAAACGTCTCTAAAGTTTATGTTGCTCCCGGCAATGCGGGAACTGCCCTAGAGCCCAAACTCGAAAATCTACCGATTCAAGATTTGAACGAGCTTGCCGCTTTTGCTGCTGATAATGGAATTGCATTTACCGTTGTAGGACCGGAAGCTCCCCTGGCCAAAGGCGTGGTAGACCTCTTCAGAACTAAAGGCTTAAGGATCTTCGGACCGACTCAAGCAGCTGCTCAATTGGAATCTTCTAAAGACTTTGCTAAAGCCTTTATGAAGAGACACAACATCCCAACGGCTGAATATCAAACTTTCTCCGATATCGACAAAGCCCATCAGTACGTCAATGAAAAGGGTGCCCCTATTGTTATTAAGGCAGACGGTCTTGCCGCAGGCAAAGGCGTCATTGTTGCTTTAACTGAACAAGAAGCCCATGATGCTATTGACTTCATGCTTGGCGAAAACAAGCTGGGGGACGCCGGCGCAAGAATCGTCATTGAGGAATTTTTAACCGGCGAAGAAGCAAGCTTCATCGTAATGGTTGACGGTGAGCATGTCGTTCCGATGGCTTCCAGCCAAGACCACAAGAGACTTCTCGATGATGACAAGGGCCCGAATACCGGCGGTATGGGTGCTTACTCTCCTGCTCCCGTCGTCACTCAAGAAATCCATGACAAGACAATGGAAGAAATTATTCTTCCAACTGTTAGAGGAATGGCAAAAGACGGCATCCGCTATACAGGATTCTTGTATGCCGGCCTGATGATTGACAAAGACAAAGAAGGTAAACCAACCGTAAAAACTTTGGAATTCAACTGCCGTTTCGGCGACCCTGAGACTCAGCCTATCATGTCCCGTCTCAAGAGCGATTTTGCAGAGCTCGTTCAAGCAGGTATAGACGGTAAGCTTGACGAAGTTAAAGTTGAGTGGGATCCTCGTTCAGCTCTCGGCGTAGTCTTGGCTGCAGAAGGCTACCCCGCTTCTCCGCGTAAAGGTGATGTCATCACAGGAATTCCTGCGGAAGATGATTCCACTAAGACATTCCATGCGGGTACTAAATTGAACGATAAGAAAGAAATCGTTACTTCAGGCGGACGCGTGCTTTGCTGCGTCGGCTTAGGCAGCACTTTAAAAGAAGCACATGACAAAGCTTATCGTACAGCTGAAAAGATCCACTTTGACGGATGTCAATTCCGAAAAGACATCGGCCACCGCGCTCTTTAAATGAACTTTAAAAAACGAATTTTTTCTATTTTTTGTGCAGCTGTATTCTCTGCAAGCGCAGCTGCACAAACTGTTGTTCCGAAAGTAGTACCTCCGAACAACGATAAAACGCCCGCTCCTTTTTCCTATCCTGCCGATCTTGCCTCTCCGACTTTTGATCAACAGGAAAATATCGGCAGCTATCTCCAGCTAGGAGTTTTTGACGTAATCCTCGGCCAAACACCTCTTTCCATCGCAATTCATGTTTTGGGAGGAGAACTTCACTTTACCCAGGACAAGACCCCTTTCCTTTGCTATTCCGCTCCGGTTCCTGAGATTAAGCAAAAAGTGAAAGCTAAGAAGAAGTCGGAAGAGAAAGAAGAAGAGCCGCAAGAACCATTCTTTCAGAATATTTGGCTGACAGTCGGCAGCAGAGGTGAAATTTCTGAGGTAAGACTTCAGAAGCTTAATGATCCTGCGCAAATGTGCCCGCTTCTTCCTGAGGCCTACCGGGAAGTATCAATCTACGGCATATTCATCAACGAAACTTCCAAGCAATTAAAGAGCCTGATACTTCCGGAAATTTCAGCAGAAAACGAAGAGACCCAATGGAAATACTGGTTCAGTCTTCTGCCCTCAGATCGCCCCGGATACAATGTGGCAGGTTTATTCGGCATCAAGCTCGACAATGATACCGTCGACCAGATCATCTCTGTCAGCATTCCCCTTAAGGCTCAATAGTTCTCATGAGAATCGGCATCTTCGGCGGAAGTTTTGACCCTGTTCACACAGCTCATATTCAAATGGCTTTAGGAGCAAAGTCACAGCTTAATCTTGACGAACTCTATTTAGTCCCTACTCGCCCCTGGCAAAAAACGGCCAGAGCATCCGACGAAGATCGTCTGGAGATGCTGAAAATTGCCTGCGCTCCTTATAGTGCTCATCTAAGAATTGATACACGAGAGCTGGAGCGTGCAGGGCAATCTTATTCCATTGATACGATTTTCTCTTTCAGAAAGCAATACGGACCGACCTGTAAATTATTTTTTGTAATGGGGGCCGACCAGTGGCGCAACTTGACTACCTGGATTCAGTGGCAAAGGTTCCCGGAATTAACAAACTTAGCAGTCTTCAAAAGAAACGGAATAGCTTTTTCAGATCCCTATGAAGGGAAGTACAAAGTTATCCCCGCCCAAGATTCTCAAGAATGCTCGGCGTTCGGAGAAATTTTTCTTCTGAATCTTCCGGAACTGGATGTCTCTTCTTCTGCGATTCGTCAAGCTCTTTTTCAAGAACCTTCTCGAAGCTCCCGTATCGTCGGCCTTGATCCAAACATCCAGAACTACATTCTGGAGCACGAACTTTATCTTCCTAGAGAAGGCTCTCATAAGATTTAATTTTTTCGCTGCAAATATTTGAAAGGCCGCCCGAAAGCGGCCCTGTGCTCTAAGGAGAAGTCTTAGAAAATGATTGGATCGTAATAACCGGCAAAGAGAATAGATGCTCTCAGCAAGAGTGCCCCGATAATGCCCAGGACAGCACTGCAAGCTAAAATCTTGTGGCTTCTGGTCAGCAGATTCAGCAAAAGAGGAATCACTGAACCAAAAATAATCACGCCAAACCAGAACATCGTTGACTGCGGTCCGCTGATAAGACTTTCAGCCCCTGCTCTTGCGCCCGTCAAAGCGGAACCCAAAGCAACATGGACGAATGCAAAAATTGTGAATAATTCTGCGATTTCAACCCAGAAGGCAGTTCTGCGGCTCCAACGAACAGTGTCAGGATTGATCAGTTTGAAGATCATGAGCAATTCGATACAGCCGATAGAACTTGCCATACCGGACATGATCCATAGCAACGGAATCAAGGCTGTATTCCAAAGAGAAATGCCTACTGCTTGAGTCAGCAAGAAGCCGGAATAAATCGTGCAGCACACACCGAGCAATGCAAAGATACCGTTGAACCAATCAGAGTGTGCCATTGCCTGCCACTTCTCTCCTTTAAATAAAATACCGGCGCAAATCAAAGAATAGAAGACAGAGGCGATACACAAGATTGACAATAAGCAAATCCCGATTAGCATCCATGACTGAAGGTTGAGCGCCAGATCCATTACGGAGCTAAATACGGCGATCGGCAAATTCAGCATTCGACCCAAATGGCTGACAACCAAGAGAGTCCCTACAATGCCTGAGACAGTCAAAACATAAACAAAGTTTTTTTGACGAATCCAGTAATTTAAGAAAAATCCCATGCCTGCTAAACCCACAAGCCACAGGAATATGGCAATTGTCCAACCCCAATGGGCGGCCTGAAGCTGAGGTGTAAGTGAGGTTAATTCAATCATTTTGACACCACTACGTAAAAGTTAGGCTTCGTGCCTTTGTTAGGCATAAGCAATTCTGTACGACAGGAAGCAATTTTTTGAGAAATTTCGCTCTTTGGATCAAGAACATCTCCAAACAATCTGGCCTCAGCCGGACAGGCTTGAACACAGGCCGGTTGCTGACCGTCTTGAATTAACTTCATGCAGCCTTCGCTAATGCATTTGACCGGCAGCCCGCTGTCAGGATGAGACCATCTGGCATCATATGGACAGCTGGCAATGCAGTAATTGCAGCCGACGCACTTGCTCGGATCGTTGCGAACCAAACCGTTTTCATCGTAATAATTGGCACCGAACGGACATGTTTTTACGCACGGAGCATTTTCACACTGCTGGCACTGAACCAGGAGATTGACGGGACGGTTCGTCTCGGAGCGATAAATCTTGATATTGGAAGCCGGCAGGTTTGTTCCCGGAATATTTCTATTCATCATTTCCGGGAAATTAGTCTGGGAGCAGGCCAAGATGCATGCTCCGCAGCTGATGCATTGGGTTGCATCAAACAGATGTGCTAGTTGTTTTGTTTTTACAGCCATTTCTAGCCTCTCACTTTATTGATTCGAACAGAGCTGTTATTAGCCACGTTGCCGAAGAAGGGCTGAGCGTATCCCGTGGAGAACCAGTGGGAGTTGATCCCTTCTTTGACAAATTGATAGTTGGGATCGAGCAAGTTCTTTGTCCTCACGCCACCGGAGAATCCGAATGCGAAGACTGAACCTGGAATGACCTTTTTAGTCACTGTAATAGCGGCACGACCTTTCGCCTTGGTATCAATACCTTCAATCTCTACAATTTCATGGTTCTTGATGCCCAACCTTGCGGCATCTTCAGGATTCATCCAGACAGTTCGGTCGCCTAAGTAACGTGTGGGCTCCGTAAACATATTCAAGCCGGAACAGGTTTGACAATTCTTACCGGAGACCAAAACAAACTCGTTGCTGTTAGATTTCGGTGCCGTGTAAGCCGGTGACTGAATATATCCGGTAATAGGAGCGATAGCTTTTGAGCAAGCCGGATTTGAAACGCTCTTAAAAGAGTAGATTTCAGCTTTTCCGGAAGGCGTTCCGAAAGGCTTTTTATATGGATAGACATCATAGACCTTGGGCTTGATAGTAGACCATCCTTTAGTAGCCATGTCTTCGCGAATTTGTTTGCCCCACCCCGGAACAGCTTTCTCACAGTCGGCAACAAGTTTGTCGTATCCACGTTGTGCAAATGCATCGAAATACTGATTAAACTCTTCAGCAGTCTTGCATTCTTTATAGCCGACTCTTTCAGCTCTTTCCGGAAAAGCTCTGCGAAGAACTTCAAGAAGGATCCACACGTCATGGCGTGCGTCACAATCTTTAGGCGGTGTGAGCTGCGGGTCTGACAAATAAATGGATCCGTTTAATGCCCATTTAACACCTGCTATGTCTTTTCTTTCCAGGAAGTAAGTAGCCGGAAGAACATAGTCAGCATAGTCCACGATTTCTTGCGGAAGAACATCTTGTACGACACACAGTTCCAGTTTCTTCAGATGATCGGCCAGCTCCTGAGAGTTTGCTTCACGGTGGAACATCGTTGTACCAACGAAGAATGCAGCTTTGACCGGATACGGTTTGCCGGTTACAGCAGCTTCAAGGGCGACTTTAAAAGTTCCAGCAGCATCAGGATAAACAATCTTGTCGATACGTTTTTCCGGCGCCATTTTCCATGTTTCGCCGTTCGGGCCTTTACCGGCTGACACGCTTGGAACCTTCAAGCCTGCGCCTGCAGTCACAACCAAACCACCTTTAGCATCAATGTTTCCGCTGATGGTATTAGCGATGCTGATTAATTGATAAAGCTGTACATCGGTACCGTTTTTGGAACTGTACCAACCATCATCAATAACGCCTTTGAAATTGGCAAATTCTTTAGCGATTCGGCGGATTGTTTCAGCAGGAATTCCAGTGATTACAGAAGTTTTTTCAGGTGTGTACTCGGCCATTTTCTCTTTCACAAGAACAAAGGCTGTCTTCACCGGAATGCTGGTCCCGTCAGCTAAGTTAACGGTTGAGTTGGCGTTGAGATCGGCTCTAAAAGCAGGATCTTCATCGAATCCAACAACAATTCCTTTTTCATTTTTCTTGAGCCCGCGGAACGAGATATTACCTTTGGAATCCATTACAACGTACATGGATTTACTGCCGTTAGGACGAACTTCACTCTGAGTTAAAGGCTGTCCGTCTTCTTTAATTAGATAAGCACCGTTGGTATGTTTTTCAATGAAAGAAAGATCCGCAGTGCCTTGTGTGATCATCTCGTTAATCAATGAGGCTACGAAAGCACCGTCTGTTCCCGGACGAATAGCGACCCAGTCGGCATCTCCGTAAGCAATGTCGGGCATTCGAGGATCAATTGCGACTACTTTGGCGCCGTTTTCTCTGGCTTGATTTAAAGTATGAAGAGCGCCCATCGAAGCTCCCATGGAGCGTCCAATCAGGATTAAGTAACGCAAATTGGCATAATCCGGTTCCATCTTTCCTGCGCCGTCAAAACCTTTACCGAAAACCAAATTACGGCCCGCGATGCCTGCGGCATTACAAGAAGATTGATGCCCGATGTTATTCGGAGAACCGAGAGGGAAAGTCAGCCACTTGCTGTAGCCGGAGAAGCTGTGGGATGTAGAGACAACGCTGCTTTCTCCGTTTTTCTCAACGATGTCTTTAAGTCTGGCAGCAATATCATTTAAAGCTTCATCCCAGGTAACTTCTTTAAATTGGCCCGCACCCTTTTCTCCTACACGTTTTAATGGTTTACGTAAACGAAGAGGATGGTTCCACACCCACATTGCAGCAGCTGAACGGCCGCAATAACCTTGTTGGGGGTGTCCTGGGTTCGGAAAGATTCGAACGGTATGTTCGGAGAGCGGTTCGCCATCTTTACGCATAGCGAGCAGACCGCAGTAGGCGCCGCACATTGTGCAAGCGACAGGATGTTTAGTCCAACCTTCTTTTTCAAGTTTTTCAATTTTTTTGGCAAAAGCCCAATTATTAATTGCAGGGGCTGCTGCCATAGAAGCGGCAACCGCGCCGCCTTTCATCAACGTCCTCCTGGAGACAGAGAGGTCGATAATTTGATTACTCATAGTTAAAGTCCTACTTGGAATGGGGTATTACTACCTGCTAGGTAGTCCGAAAATAGTAGGCCCTTTACTATTTGAAATAAATTGGATAATTTGCTTACAACACTTATCTTATAAGGAAATCCCTAATAAATTTTTACATTAATTACTTTTGGACAAATTACGCATTATTTCTAAACTTCAATTCACGCCTGTTGCTTTTCCACAAAGACAACGGCCGCCCGAAGGCGGCCGCGTCTATCGTCTGAGAAAGGAATTAGAAAACGATTGGATCGTAGTAACCGGCGAAGAGTACGGAAGCTCTAAGGAAGAGAGCACCCATAATGCCTAGGACGGCACCGCAGGCTAAGACCTTGTGATTTTTGGTCACCAGGTTCAAAAGCAAAGGAGTTACACAACCGCAGACAATCACGCCGAACCAGAACATAGTTGACTGAGGTCCGCTGATAAGACTTTCCGCACCGACGCGTGCACCGGTCAAAACTGAACCTAAGGCAACGTGGAGGAAGGCAAAAATTGTGAAGAGTTCTGCAATTTCAACCCACAGGGCGGTTCTTCGGCTCCAACCGACACTGTTAGTATCGATAAGATGGAAAGCCACCAAAAGTTCAATACAACCGATAGCGCTTGCTAAGCCGGACATAATCCAAAGCAATGGAATCAAGGCTGTATTCCAGAAAGAAATACCGACGGCCTGAGTCAGCAAGAATCCGGAATAAATTGTGCACAAGACACCAAGGGCTGCAAAAATAAAGTTAAACCAGCTTGACTTAGCCATCTTCTGCCACATTTCTCCTTTAAAGAGAATGCCGGCGCAGATCAATGAGTAGAAAACGGAGCCGATGCACAACACTGACAGCAAAACAATACCGATGAGCATCCAGGATTGTGTATTGAACGAGCCTGCTGAAAGAGCACTGAAGATCGCAATCGGCAGGTTCAGCATACGTGCCAGATGGCTGGACACCAACAAGGTACCCAAGATTCCGGAAACCGTAAGAACGTAGACGAAGTTCTTCTGACGAATCCAGAAATTCAAGAAAAATCCCATGCCGGATAAGCCGACCAGCCAAAGGAACATGGCAATTGTCCAGCCCCAATTTGCTGTTTGAAGCTGAGGTGTAAGAGAAACTAATTCAGTCATTTGGACACCACTACGTAAAAGTTAGGCTTCGTACCTTTATTAGGCATAAGCATTTCTGTACGGCTAGAAGCAATTTTTTGAGAAATAGCGCTTTTCGGATCCATTGTGTCGCCGAAAAGTCTTGCTTCTGCAGGACAAGCCTGGACACATGCCGGCTGTTGTCCGTTTTTAATCAGCTTCAAACAACCTTCGCTGATGCATTTGACAGGCAGACCGGTATCCGGGTGAGACCATCTGCAATCGTACGGGCAGCTGGCAATACAATAGTTGCAACCGACGCACTTGCTCGGGTCGTTTCTAACCAAGCCGTTTTCATCGTAATAGTTAGCTCCAAACGGGCATGTGCTTACGCATGGAGCGTTTTCACATTGTTGGCACTGAACCAAAATGTTGACCGGACGGTTCTCTTCAGAACGGTAGATCTTGATGTTTGAAGCAAGTAAATTTCTTCCCGGAATGCTTCTGTGAGCCATCTCGGGGAAGTTGGTCTGAGAACAGGCCACAATGCATGCACCGCAGCTGATGCATTGAGTGGCATCAAACAGGTGTGCTAGTTGTTTTGTTTTTGTCGCCATTTTTTAGCCTCTCACTTTATTAATTCGAACGGAACTGTTGTTGGCTACGTTGCCGAACATTGGTTCGGCATAACCTGTTGCGTACCAGTGAGTGTTAATACCTTCTTTAACGAATTGATATTCCGGGTTAATCAGGTTCTTGGTACGGATACCGCCGGAGAACCCATAGGCAAACACAGAACCGGGAATGACCTTGCGAGTCACTGTTACAGGTGCGGTTGCCTTGACCTTTGTATCCAAACCTTCAATTTCAACAATTTCTTGGTTCTTAATGCCAAGCCTTGCTGCGTCGTCGATGTTCATCCAAACCGTTCTATCGCCTAAATAACGTGTAGGTTCAGTGAACATATTCAAGCCGGAGCAGCTGTTGCAGTTTTTACCTGAGACCAAAACAAACTCATTAGAGTTAGGTTTCGGTGCTGTATATGCCGGAGATGGTTTGTAGACAGGGAACGGAGTAAAAGATTTCAAGAATCCCGGATCAGAGAAAAGCTTAAAGGAATAGATCTCAAGTTTGCCGGACGGTGTTCCGAATGGCTTCTTGTACGGATAAATTCCATAAACCTTCTTCGTAATCGTAGACCAACCTTTTGTGGCGATATCCTCTTGGATTTGTGCTTTCCAACCCGGTTTTGCCTTGTCGCAGTTATCAAGGAATTGATCGAAACCACGCTGTGTAAAGGCATCAAAATACTTGTTGAACTCTTCGGCTGTCTTACATTCTTTATAACCTACACGCTCGGCTCTTTCCGGGAAGGCTCTGCGGAGGATTTCAAGAAGAATCCAGACATCGTGACGAGCTTCGCATCCCTTAGGAGGTTCGATCTGCGGATCAGACAGATAAATGGAACCGTTCAGAGCCCATTTAACGGTGCTCATTTCCTTTCTTTCCAAGAAATAAGTTGCCGGAAGAACATAATCGGCATAATCCACAATTTCTTGAGGAAGAACGTCCTGAACTACGCAAAGTTCAAGTTTTTTGAGGTTGTCTGCAAGCTCCTGGCTGTTAGCTTCTCTTTGGAACATTGTTGTGCCGACAAAGAAGGCAGCCTTGATAGGATACGGTTTTCCTGTCACAGCAGCCTCAAGGGCCACTTTGAAAGTTCCTTCTGCATCAGGGTAGATAATCTTGTCGATTCTCTTTTCCGGTGCCATCTTCCAAGTTTCGCCGTTAGGACCTTTACCTGCGGCAACGCTTGGGATCTTCAATGCGGCGCCGGCTGTAACTACCAAGCCGCCCTTGACATCAATGTTGCCGTTAAAAGCATTGGCGATGCAGATTAATTGATAAAGCTGAACGTCCGTACCGTTTTTAGCGCTGTACCAACCGTCGTCAATAACGCCCTTGAAGTTAGCGAATTCTTTTGCGATAAGACGAATCTTAGCGGCAGGAATACCAGTGATTTCTTCTGTTTTTTCCGGAGTGAACTTTGCAAGTTCTTCTTTAATAAGAACAAATGCTGTTTTAACAGGACACTCGGAACCGTCGGCTAACTTGACTGTGGTGTTGGCGTTAAGGTCCGCTCTGAAAGAAGGATCTTCATCAAATCCAACAGCCATTCCTTTGTCGTCTTTCTTAACTCCGCGGAATGCTAAATTACCTTTGCCATCCGTCACAACATAAAGAGATTTGCTTCCGTTAGGAAGAAGATCTGCTTGGGTCAACGGGGCACCGTTTTCCTTAATGAGATAAGCGCCGTTAGTGTGCTTTTCAATGAAGGAAAGATCGGCAGTACCTTGAGCAAGCATTTCATTGATCAGACCGGAGACAAAAGCCGTATCGGTGGCCGGGCGGATCGGCACCCATTCTGCATCACCGTAAGCCATATCCGGCATTCTCGGATCAATAGTAACAACCTTGGCTCCTCTTGCACGAGCTTCGTTCAAGGTGTGAAGAGCGCCCATAGCGGCACCCATTGAACGGCCAATCAAGAGGATGTAGCGCAGATTTGCATAATCCGGCTCCAACTTGCCTGCGCCGTCATATCCTTTACCGAATACTAAGTGACGGCCTGAAATACCGGCTGCATTGCAGGAAGATTGATGGCCGATGTTATTTGGGGATCCAAGCGGGAAAGTAAGCCACTTACTGAACCCTTGGAAGCTGTGAGAAGTAGAAACAACACTGCTTTCACCATTTTTTTGAACGATGTCTTTGAGTCGAGCTGCGATGTCGTTTAAAGCTTCTTCCCAGGTCACTTCTTTAAACTGACCTTCTCCTTTTTCACCAACGCGTTTCAAAGGTTTTCTTAAACGCAATGGATGATTCCAAACCCACATAGCTGCTGCAGAGCGGCCGCAGTAACCGCGCTGAGGATGTCCGGGGTTCGGGAAAATTCTTACTGTTTTTTCGGAAACGGGCTCGCCTTCTTTGCGCATCGCCAAGATTCCGCAATATGCACCGCACATAGTGCAGGCTACCGGATGTTTAGTCCAACCTTCTTTTTCGAGTTTTTGGATCTGTTCGGCAAAAGCCCAATTGTGGATCGCAGGTGCTGCTGCCACTGCAGCGGCCGCTGCGCCGCCTTTAATCAACGTCCTCCTGGAGACAGAGAGGTCGACAATTTTGTTGCACATAATATTAGTCCTACTATCGTTTGGGGTATTGCTACAAGTGAGTAGTTTCCCTAATTTTACTCCTTTAACCATAGCGGATAAATTGGATGTTCAACCTAAACCTTTCATATATCGGATGATTAGATGAGGGGTAGTATCCCCATAAATAGGTATACAAATTTGGAGGGTGAGGGAGACATGTTTCTATCCCTCAGGGTTGTACATATCCCTTGCACAGCAAGCCCTATCCTTAGATAGGCATATTTTCTTTAAACCTTTTTCTGAGGGGCGCCCAATAAATTAAGCCCGTCAACGTAAATTCGCCGACGGGCTTTTTCGCTATTTCTCTTCGATGAGAAAATTTTTAATTGTTACAACAGACTAACAAAATTTTTAAATGTTACAACAACATAAGTGAGCGCAGATAGGTCACCACAATCGCAATCACCATAACGGGGATTGTCCTTCTGATAAGGTCAAAAGGATTGAGTCCGCTTAAGCCGGCGACCGCGATGGTCACACCTGCAATCGGGCTGGAAGAACGAGCCATGCCGCTGGTTAACTGCAACGGCGACATCATGAACGCTGCATTAAGGCCAACCTTAGAGGCAATGTCAGGAATCATCGGCGCAAAACTGAAGAAGGCAGCATTGCCTGAACCCATCACGAAGGCGGATCCCACAACAATAAGGAACATCACCGTAAATACCGCATAACCGCCTGCCTGCATACCTGAGACGGAGTTAATAATTTCCGAAATACCGCCGGACTTTGTTAAACCTGCAGCAAAGACTTCGGCACACACAATCAGGAATACAGTGGAAGTGAACACTTTGCCCATACCTTCAGCGAAAGTCTTCAAGGTACCGATAGATTCTTTCAAGTTCATTCTTCTTAATCCGTCGCAGAATAAGGAGATGAACGTAGAAACCAGCAAAGCTGTTACGACTTCCATTCTGATGCCTTTATAGACAAGCGGAGAGAAGACGAAGAGCAGAATAACCGGGATCAGCGGGAAAAAGGCATACCACAAAGGCGCGTTAATCGCTTTGGAATCTTCCTTGGTTAATTGCGGAACTTCAAAATCTTCTTTGGTCAAAATGCCTTTAGCCAAGTCTCGTTTGTCAAACCAGCGTTGGATGAAGAAGTGAGCGATTAGCATGGCAATAACTGCCGCCCAGCCAACGGACCATTGAACATTCAGGAAGAAATCCATGACGTGCATTTTGGTCAATTCGGCGGCCAAAAGATTGTTACCGCCCGAAGGACCGAAGCAGCAGCACCCGCCCGCAAGAATGGTAGCCGCGGCAGATTGACGAGAAATGCCACCCATAACCATGACCGGATAAAGTGATACCATCAAAAGCAGTGCCAAGCCAGCTGCCGAAGGAATAAAAACATTCAGCACCAAGCTGAGTGCGAAACCTAAAACCATCACGATGTAAGGTGCCTTAATCATCTTTAGAGGTTTAACGCTAAGTCGAACCAAAGCACCTGAAGCACCGATTTTATCCATGTAATAGGTAAAGCCGGCAATAGCCATGATATTCATGCCGAGACCGGCAGTTCTGGTCTGAAGCAGATTAGTAAAGATCTGAATAACATCAAGACCGGCTAAATGCGTAGCTTTTTTACCGGTAATTAAAGGCTCCGGACTAATAACGGCAACCACGGCCAAAGTAACCAGACCGACAAACAAAAGCGCGCCGGGAGCGTAGTATTTTTTGAAAATCAGATACGCCGCCGCAAGAATTGAAACGATAACAATGCCAATACTTAGCATAGTTTTTTCCTTTCAGTTTGAGATTATCGAGGTTGTTTTTCTAATAAAGGTTCAGTGACACCGTCTACGCCGACCAAAGTCAAAGCAGTTAAGAAGGCAACCTGAGGACCTTGGAAAGCGTCTTCAGCATCCCACCATTCACTCAGAGAGTGGTTATTGGCTTCTACCCCGCCGGCTCCCAATGTTGTAGCAGGAAGACCATAGAAAAGAGGCACATTCTGGTCAGTTGCCGCTAAAGTGTATTTGTCCAAAGAAATGCCCATGGACTGGAGAGTTCCGTAAGCAGCTTGAATGACTGAAGCATCATCTTTGTTTGCCCCGGCCGGTCTGTCTCCGATTTGTTCAATTATCAAGCGGACAGCGTTTTCGCCTTCAAGGTTCCAACGATTATTTTCTTCGTCACAGGCTTCTTGAATGGCTTTAAGGACTCTTTCAACAAAAGCTTCCAAGGACGGCTGGTCCACGCTTCTGATATCAAGCTCGGCTTCTGCACGCGCTGCGATGGCATTGACGCTTGTACCGCCTTTAATAACACCGAAGTTGAAAGTGCATTTCGGATCAGTCGGAACCTGAAGATCATCTACTTTGGTAATTGCACGAGCCAGCCCGTGGATGGAAGAGCCGACAATACCGAACTTGTGAAGGCTGTGACCGCCTAAACTTTCGAAAATTACGCGGAAACGTTTGCAGCCTACGCTTCCTCTGAGAATTCTGTGAACGTTTGCAGAGTCAATTGCAAGCATTCCGTCGTAATCGTTCTTTGCTTTAAAGAGCGCTTTGCATCCGCGCAAGTCTCCGTTGCCCTCTTCTCCAAGAGTTCCTACAAAAACAATATCTCCGACAGTCTTGATTCCTTGCTGAGTAATGGAGCGGGCCACCTGAAGCAAAGAAGCTAAACCGGCGGCATCATCGGAAATTCCGGGGGCAAAATATTTGGTGCCTTCTTGGGTGACTTTAATCGGCGTACCTTCTTTGAAGACGGTATCGATATGAGCACCGATTACCAATGTCGGTCCGTTTCCGGTCCCTTTAAGTCTTCCGATAACATTGCCGATTTCATCTTGATGCACGTCCGGTATGCCAGCGGCAGCCAGAAGCTGAGCAAAAACTTTAGCTCTTTCTTCCTCATGGAAAGGAGGTGCCGGAACTTCGGTCAGTTGAACCTGTTCGTTGATTCTTTGCTGATGCTGTTCTTCCGCTTGAGCAAGGCCTTTTTCGACCGCAGGACAAGCTCTTAACTTAGCGATTAGATCATTAGTTTCTTGAGTACAAATAGGTTGATGTTCTTGTGACATTTCTGCTCCTCGAGGTGTATTTCTACGAATACATATTTGACGATTTAAGTAACCGAATTGATTACCTGAACTTAATTATTAATTAAGTACCGCCAAAACGTTATGAGGTACAACCAGAAGCCACTTTGAAACAATTAAAAATCAACAAAATAGTGCTTAAGAATGAAGCTAACCTTCCAATTTAATTAGGGAAATTTCGGATGGAACGCCTAATCTCATGGAAAAACCGTTCCAGAGGCCTGTCCCTCTGTTGACGTAAATTTGTTTCCCGTTTCTTTCATAAAGACCGAACACGAGCCCGTCATTGAAATAACCGACTAGGGGATACATAAAGAGAAGGTGACCGCCATGGGTATGACCTGACAATTGAAGCTCGAATCTTTCATTGCTCCGATAAGTCGTCTTAGGCTGATGAGTCATCAAAATTCGAACTGCTCCTGCCGGGGTTCCTTCGAATGTTCGCTGCAAATCCGGAGGGAGCATATTAAATCTCGAAGCTCCGAAATCAGTCGTACCGCCGATAACTAAAGGTGATCCATCTTTAACAAGCACTGCAGAATCATTTTCAAGCATATGGATTCCTAAGCCTCGAAGTGCGTCCATCCAAGCCTGATAACCGGAGTAGTACTCGTGGTTGCCGGGGACAGCATACGTTCCATATGCAGACTTCAATTCTTTTAAAACTTCCAAGTCCGGCAATTCTCGGCTGACTCTGCCGTCAACAAAATCTCCGGTAATTAAAACTAAATCCGGCTTTAAAGCATTAACCTTTCGGACAATTTCCGTCAGCCACTCTCGGCCCTGTACAGCTCCGATATGAAGATCGCTCAGTTGGACAATCTTCAAACCTTTCCATTGAGCAGGAAGGTTCTTAATTGTTATCGTCTGCTCTCGGACATCCGGAACTTTTATCGCCTGCCAACATCCGTAGGGACCGGCTAACAAAGCAATGCCCATCAAAGCAAATAAAAAAGAATTTTTATTAAATGAAAATGGGATAACTACGCCCCATTTCCTCAACAAAAACAATCCAATGGAAGCGATATCTTTCAGGATAAGAAGAAAAACCAGAACCACCAAGGCACCATACGCCGCTTCCATGACAATCATCATTTCTTTCGAAACAGAAGGAGTCAGCCACGTTCCGCCTCCCGCTGTATAGATGGGATACTTTAAGCCGGCAAGAACGATGACTAATCCCAGAAGAATTTTCCATCCGTAAGAAATCTTCAGAGGCAGCACTCCGCTGCAAACCGCATAAATAATTAGAAAGGCAGAAGGAACGAGAAGAAACATGTAATTTTTGTCCGCACGTTTGGTCAGAATCAGAATTATGAATATAACGATTTCCGGCTCAAAAAATCAAAATGTTTCAACTTAATAGTTTGAAACTGAATACAATAGAAATACTGATTCTCAGGAAAAGTTAATGGATATTAGAAAACTTCAAAGAATTATTGTGAATGCTTTGGAAGACGTAAAAGCTAAGGACATCCAAGTATTCAACACCACAAAACAAACCGCATTATTTGACCGCGTCATCATTGCCAGCGCTAACTCCAACCGTCAGGCACGAGCATTGGGCCACCACGTTTTCTGTGAAGTCAAGGAAAACGGCGGGGAAGCCGTAGCTATTGAAGGGTTAGAAACCGGAGAATGGGTTTTAGTTGACTGCGGCAATGTCATCGTTCACATTCTTCAGCCGGCTCTCAGAGCTTATTACAACCTTGAAGAGCTTTGGGGTGCACATCCGGTCAAGCTGAAAATGCTCGAAAAGCAGTCTGAAGATTCAGAAGAAGAATGAAAGTCGTTGTCATCGCTATCGGACAGAAACTTCCTGACTGGGCCAACACCGCCTGCGAAGACTATCTTCGCCGCTTTCCGAAAGATTGGAACGTAGAAGTCAAAGCCCTAAAAGCCGAAGATAGAAATACCAAAACAACGGAAAAAATCATGCAGGCCGAGGCAGAAAGAATTCGATCCGCTATTCCCAAGAACTCCGTTCTGGTTATTCTCGACGAACGAGGAGTCGATCTCACCAGCGTCAAACTGGCATCCAAGCTCAATAGCTGGAACGACCAGGGGAGAACGGTAGTATTCGTGATCGGCGGAGCCGACGGTCTGGACAAACATTTAAAGGCCGAGGGAGAGCTGATGCTTCGTTTATCTTCGCTTACCCTTCCCCATGCGATGGTTCGCGTTTTGATATTGGAACAGATCTACCGTTCTTGGTCTCTGCTGCACAACCATCCGTATCACCGAGCTTAAAGTGCATAATCCCGCTCAACTTTATCTTGCCTCAAAATCGCCGAGAAGAAGAGAACTTCTTTCTCAGTGGGGATTGAATTTTGAGGTGTTGCTTAATCCGACTGACGACGTGAGCGAGGAACCTTTAGCCAATGAAGAGCCGATTGACTACGCTACACGCGTCGCTGCAGAAAAAGCCCTTTCCGTCGACTCCTATATTCAAACGGCCGGAATGACTCGATTGCCCGTTCTCGCTTCCGACACAATCGTTGAACTAGACGGAGAAATCCTTCGAAAGCCGGTTGACAAAGCCGATGCTTTTAAAACTTTAAAGAAACTGAGCGGAAAAACTCACCGTGTCATTTCTTCTGTCGCCGTAATAGACAAAAACAGAAAACTTCTTCAGGATACTTCTATCTCTCAAGTGCAATTCCGGGAGCTTTCTGCAGACCAAATCCAAGAATATATTGCCACGGGGGAACCGATGGACAAAGCCGGTGCCTACGCTATTCAAGGGGGAGCTGCCAAGTTCGTCAAATCCTTCAACGGCAGTTATTCAGGAATTGTCGGCCTTCCAAAATTAGTCACTTTTTCTTTATTGCAAAATTGCGGCATTACACTTTTAGGTTAACTAGAATTCTTATTTAACCTAAAAAGAATGCCTCAAGAACCCTCTTCTATAAAACAGCCAAAGAACTGTTGGGACATCTTTTGGTCCTTCACGTGCATGGCCATGCAAGCCTTCGGAGGATCAACTGCAATTGCACAGCAATTTTTAGTCGACCAAAAGCAATGGCTGACGATGCCGCGATTTCTGGAAATGCTAACGGTTTCGCAAGTTCTTCCCGGACCGAACATCATGATTCTTTCCGTCATGCTCGGAGACCGATACTTCGGATGGCGCGGTGCTTTGGCGGCATTCTTGGGCATGATTACCTTTCCGGCAACATTGATGCTGACCGTATTCGTCATTTACGAACAGTATGCCTCCAATCCCGTCGTTTCAGCAGCGCTGGCAGGAATGGCAGCCTCGGCCTCCGGTATGGTCATCGGTGCAGCCATTAAATTAGTACCGAACATCAAAAGCAACATCATCGGCAAACCCGTTTGGATTTTGCTTCTTGCCGTGACATTCATTTCAGTCGGACTGTTTAAGATGTCAATGATCAAAGTTTTGCCTCTCGTAGGGATTCCGGCCTTTTTCTGGGCTCTCTACCGCATCGTTCAAAAAGCCAATAAGGAGCTTAAAAAATGACTCCGACTCTCTTCTTGTTGATGTTCGGCAACTTTTTTCTGATTTCTATTTTTGCTATCGGCGGCTTCATGGCAAGCTTGCCGGGCATGTATTCTTTTTTAGTAGAAAGCAGCGGGCTGCTCACACCGGAACAATTTGCTGCAACAGTGGCTTTCGGTCAATCTCTTCCCGGCCCGAACGTTCTAATTGCCGCCGTTTTAGGATGGGCAGCCGCAGGCCCCTTAGGATGTCTTGCGACCTTCGCAGGCACCTGCGTTCCCTTCACCTTGATTGCTCTTTATGCGGGCCGTTTTGTCCGCAATCATGCCGACAGCAAAAATATCAAAGCCTATAAAGCCGGGCTTGCACCTGTTGCAATTGGTTTATTATTCGCTACGGGATATCTCCTACTTCAAGGCAATCTGGATAACTACAAACTTTTATTGTGGGCAGCGATCGTCACGATCATCGTATGGAAGACCAAATTTCCGCTAATTCTGCTAATTGCCGCCGGCGGTATCCTCGGTGTCTTAGGAATTTTTTAATTGAAAAACAGGATTTAGATATGGCACGCTATGTTTTAACGATGCAGTCGCATGTAGCTTACGGTTTTGTGGGAAATACAGCTGCTGTTTTTCCATTACAGCTCATGGGATTTACTCCGATCGTCGTTAACACGGTTCAATTCTCCAACCATACAGGCCATCCGACTTTTCGCGGTGCCGTTTTCAGCAAAGAACATTTGCTTGACGTCATCCAAGGACTTAGAGAAAGAGAGCTGTTTCCTAAGATAGAAGGACTTCTTACAGGCTATTTAGGCGATGTTCAAACCGGAGAGATTATTTTAGATTTAGCCAAAGAAATTAAAACTGCTAATCCGAAAGCTCTTTGGTGCTGTGATCCGGTTCTCGGAGATACCGGCCCGGGCGTTTACGTAAGACCGGAAATTCAGGGATTTATGAAAGATGAACTGCTTCAAGGTATTGCCGATATCACAACCCCGAATCAGTTCGAACTGGAATTACTCAGCGGCAAAAAATTAACCAGCCGTGAAGATGCCGTGGCTACTGCAAGAAAGCTTTTCTGCTCTCACGGCTGCCGTACCGTTTTCGTGACTAGTCTTCGGACACCGGACGTTCCGGAAAATGAAATTGATACCCTAGCCGTCACAAAAGATGAAGCCTGGATTGTCAAGACACCATTTATCAAGATGGCCGGAGAACAAGAAGGAGCTACCGGAACCGTCACGGCCGTAGCAGGCCAAGGAGATGTGTTTACTTCGGTGGCTTTCGGTACTCTTTTGCGGACAAATAATCTAAAAGAAGCTCTGGAACATGCCGTATCCACGCTTTACATGCTGGTGAAACTTACCCCGAAAGGATCTCTTGATTTGCCTCTTATTGAGGCCCAAAAAGAAATAACTGCTCCGAGCATTCACTTCGAGGCAGAAAAAATCAATATCTAATTCGCCAGATCAGAACAGGCCTCAATTGAGGCCTGCGTTTCAATTAGATTTTGTTGATTATGGCTGTTGCTGGACCGGTTCAATCACATCTTTTTCAAGCTGCCATTTACCGTTGTCCTGTACGCCTAACAACTCAACTTCAAAGATCAATGTTGCATTAGGAGGAATTACACCGCCTGCTCCTCTTTCGCCGTAAGCCCACTGTGCCGGGATAAAGAGGCGGCGAACTCCGCCGACTTTCATGCCTGCGACTCCGCGATCCCAACCTTGAATTACCATACCTGCGCCGAGCGGGAATTCGAATGGTTCGTTTCTGTCGAGGCTGGAGTCAAACTTAGTACCGTCTTCAAGCCATCCTGTGTAATGGACGCGAACTAAGTTACCGGGTTTAGCTTCAGCACCGGTACCTACTTTCACATCAACAATCTTGAGGTCTTGGAGATCTTGTGTGTCAATACCAAACATCGGAAATTACTCCTCTAACTAGATGGTTACATTGTGAACTTTTACGATTACCCGTGGTGAGACGATCTCTCAGAATGAGAAACATTCGAAATTAGACTTTGAATGGTAAAAAAGGAGAACATCATGTCCGTACGCTTTGATAATCTTGGACTTTCGGAAAATCTTCAGAAAACCGTCACTAAGAATGGATATTCGGAACCGACCCCGGTTCAGGCACAAGCCATTCCGATTATTCAACAAGGAAAAGATCTGCTCGCAGCAGCTCAAACAGGCACCGGGAAAACAGCGGCCTTCGTACTTCCTTTGCTTAATGAAATTGAAAAAGACCCGACGAATTATCAGCCGTGTTCTCCTCGAGTTTTGATTCTTACTCCGACCCGCGAATTAGCGGCCCAAGTCGCCGAAAACATTGAAATGCTCAAAGGAGACCTGCCGGTCAGAGTTGCCTTGGCTTACGGCGGCGTAGGCATCAATCCGCAAAAGAAGGCATTAGCCAAAGGAACGGATTTTCTGGTTGCCACTCCGGGACGTTTACTCGATCTCATTGGCCAAAGAATGGCCAAGCTTTCTTCAACCCATACTCTTGTCCTGGACGAAGCCGACAGAATGCTGGACATGGGTTTTCTTCCTGACCTGAAACGCATCATGAAGTTTTTACCAGAAGATCGCCAGACCTTGTTGTTTTCAGCCACCTTCTCTCCTGAAATTAAAAAACTCAGCCTTCAGTTTCTTAATAGTCCGGAAAGCGTTGAAGTTTCCAGAAACAAAACTGCCGACCTTGTCCGTCAAACTTTCTATAAGGTTCCAAAGACGGCCAAAGCAGATGTCATCCGTGATTTGATTGTCGATAATCAATGGAACCAAACACTAATCTTTACCAGAACAAAATACGGCGCCGACAAACTATGCAAGCAGCTCCTCAGAGACGGCTTTAAAGCAAAAGCCATTCACGGCGATAAAAGCCAGAACCATAGAAGCACTGCTTTAGAAGAATTCAAGAATGGCGAACTACCGATCCTTGTGGCTACGGATGTTGCCGCAAGAGGACTGGATATTGAAAAGCTGCCTCAGGTAGTGAACTACGAACTTCCCGAACAGGCAGAAGACTATGTTCACCGCATCGGTAGAGTCGGCAGAGCCGGCCTTGAAGGAGAAGCCTACTCTTTAGTCAGCAGTGAAGAGCTTCCTCGTTTCAAGGCAATTGAAAAATTCTTAAAGACCTCATTAAGAGCTACTGAGTTTCCCGGCCTTAATTACGATAACTATAAAGAAGGCTCCGTTTCGGGCTCTGAAGGACCTTCTCGGAAGAAAAGCAGTCCGCGGACCGGTAAATCAGCGCCAAGAAACGCCAAAAACCGAGACTCAGCCTCTAAAATGGACAAAATCAAGAACAAAAGTCCTCGCGGTTCAAGAAGAAGAGCCTCGGGCAAAACCTCCGAAACGAGAAAACAGAATGAAACAACCAGAATTAAATGAAGTGAAACGCTCTGCAGGATTTTCGCTTGAAGACGTCAACATTGAGGGCTTCTCCCCGATGCCGACTCCGGCGGAAATCAAAACCATGGCACCTTTAACTGAGGCGGCAGCAGCTAACGTGGCCAAAGGACGTACAGCTGTCAAGAATATTCTTGATGGTCAAGACGATCGCTTGATCGTTATCACAGGCCCATGTTCTATTCACGATCCTAAGGCTGCTTTAGATTACGCGGAGAGATTGCTTTCTATCTCGGACCATATTTCCGAGACCATTTTTCCCATCATGCGCGTTTATTTCGAAAAGCCAAGAACCGTTGCAGGTTGGAAAGGCTTCATCAACGATCCGCACATGGATAATTCCTTCAATATGGCTGAAGGAATGCTTGAGGCCCGCAAGCTTTTGCTTAAGATTAACGAGATGGGATTAGCAGTCGGAACCGAAGCGCTCGATCCTTTCAGTCCTCAGTATCTCGGTGAATTAATCAGCTGGTATGCGATCGGCGCGCGCACAACCGAAAGCCAAACCCATCGAGAAATGGCCAGCGGCTTGTCTGCACCGGTCGGATTCAAGAACGGCACCGATGGGTTGCTCGCAACTTCTATCAACGCTATCAAAGCAAGCCGCCACAGCCACTACTTCCTCGGAATTTACGAAAACGGCCAAAGCTCCATTATCAAAACTAAAGGAAATGCTTACAGCCACTTAGTGCTGCGCGGTGGCGGCGGAAGACCGAACTTTGATACCGTCAGCATCATGCTTGCGGAAAAAGAGCTGGAAAAAGCCGGTTTGGAAAAACGCATAATTGTTGACTGCTCACACGGCAACAGCATGAAAAACCCGGCCCTTCAGCCTTTTGTTCTAAAAGACTGCATCACCCAGATTGTGAATGGAAATACTTCAATTTGCGGTGTAATGCTTGAGAGCAATATTCATGAAGGCAATCAACCGATTCCGGAAGATCTTTCTCAGCTTAAATACGGTGTTTCCGTTACAGATGCCTGCATCGACTGGGAAACAACGGAGCATGCTTTACGCCAAGCACACAGAAAATTATTGGACAAAAAATTAAATGATTAGAAGAATTCTGATACTGGCATCCTCTTTAGCCGTTCTGTTTTTAGCCGCATGTTCGACAACCGGCGACTCCTATCGTCAAGCGTTCATCCCCCATGTGGATCGAGCAGGCCTCGATCCCCTCATTGACTCTCCGGTAAGAACGCAAACGGAATGCAAGGGAGTGGAATTATTTTCAGCCGGTGAAAAGCTTGCGGGCTTTAAATTCGAATGTCCTGACCTTGACGTAGAAGCGACTCTCAATGAACTCAGAGATGCCGGATGGCGTATTGAAAAAATGAATATTGGAAAACAAGTAGTCGAATCCAATGAAAGCGGCACACCATTGAGCATCCAAATTAGAAAGGTATATTAATGACACTTCGGGCAGAAGATAAACTCAGTCTTGTTCGCACATACATGGAAGAAAAAGGGCTTGATGCTCTGATTGTTCCTACCGCCGACCCGCATCTTTCCGAATATTTAGATAAACATTACGCCTCTCGTGAATGGTTAACAGGATTCACAGGCTCAACCGGAGACGCGATCGTCACTAAAAAAGAAGCGGCTCTTTTTACTGACCCCAGATATTGGATTCAGGCAGAAAGACAACTCGCAGACACGGGAATTTCTCTTATCAAAGCCCAAGGGAGGTTGATATCAGAGGAAAGCGCATGGCTGAGAAAAAACTTATCTTCTGACTCTTCCGTCGGAGTCCCCGCGGCCTTTATTAGTGCAGCAGATGCCGACATTTTGGAAAAAGAACTGCAGAAATCCGGCGTCAAGTTAGTTCTTCTAGAAGAGGATCCCTTTGATGTTGTCTGGAAAGAAGATAGGCCGGAGGTCTCTTTCAGCCCGATTTTTGAACACAAAATTAGTCCCAGAAGCGTCAAAGACAAAATTGGGATATTAAAGCCTCTTGTTGAGAAGGAAGGTGCACAAAAGCTCTTGCTCACCAGTCTGGAAGACATTGCGTGGCTGACAAATCTGAGAGGCAATGATCTGCCGGAAACTCCTGTTTTCTATTCATTCGGAATGTATGACGTAGAAAACGGTTTGACAATTTTTGTCAATGAAAAGAGCATCTCCGTCCCTCTGGCGGTCAACCTCGTTCTGAAGAACGTTAATTTTAGGCCGTATGAAGAGTTTTCTGATTATTTGAGCTTTTTGGGTAAAGAAGAAAAAGTTCTTTATTCGCCATCCACCACTAACGCATTAATTGCAAAGAAACTTCAAAAATTTTCTTCTCCTATCGAAGGAGAAGATATTGTGGAACTTTTAAGGGCCAGAAAAACTCCTCAAGAGGTCAAGCTTATCGATGAAGCCATGCTGAAAGACGGGGTTGCTCTCGCAAAATTTTTCTGTTGGCTTGATAAAAATAAAGACAGCGGAGAATTAACGGAAGAATCGTGCGCCGAAAAACTTCTGGAATTCCGAAAAGAGCAGACCGGCTTTCTTTGTTCCAGCTTCAAGACTATTTGTGCCTTCGGACCAAATGCAGCGCTCCCGCATTACCAACCGGATCATGACAAGCCGGTAAAAATACAAGGCAGCGGATTTTTGTTGATTGATTCGGGGGCTCAGTATCCTGAGGGAACAACGGACATTACCCGAACAGTTCCGATAGGCGAAGCATCCGAACAGATGAAGGCTGATTACACGGCAGTCTTAAGAGGACATATCAACCTTGCCAAGTTAATCTTTCCTGAAAACATTTCATCACAAATCTTAGATACAGCAGCAAGGGCACCAATTTGGGAAGATTTAGCCGACTATGGGCATGGAACCGGCCACGGCGTTGGCTTCTTTTTGAATGTCCATGAAGGGCCTCAGCGAATTAGCTATCCTCGCGTTTCAAACGGGGTTAATTCATTAGTAACCTATAGAACTCAAATGAAAAAGGGCATGATTACCAGCAATGAGCCCGGTTTGTATCGTGAAGGAAAATGGGGAATTAGGATCGAAAACTTAACAGTCGCTATTCCTGTGGGGGATAGCGAGTTCGGAAGCTTCTTAGGTTTTCGTACTCTTAGTCTCTGTCCGATCGATTTGACACTTGTTAACTCAAAATTGTTCCAAGCCGATGAAATTAACTGGCTAAACGCTTACCATAGCGCCGTGTGGAAGAAACTTTCTCCACTACTTATTGATGATATTGAAACACAGGAGTGGTTAAAAGCCAAGACCTCCCCTGTGTGTTAGGAGGTTATATGGTTAGCAGAACGAAAGTCTGGCTTGAGTCCCGATGGAGGGGGACCCTAATTGCGGTCATTATTGGTGCAGCTGCACTTTATGTTTCCGAGAAGTATGGTGGCCCTGCCGTTTTGTTCGCTCTTCTGTTTGGAATGGCCTTTCATTTTCTTTCCGAAGAAAAGAGAACGTTAGGAGGCATCCATTTCTGCGCCACTACGGTTTTAAGAATCGGCGTGGCTCTGCTTGGTGCAAAAATTTCTGCAGAGCAACTTAGTCTTTTATCTCCCGCATTACTTGTAGTTATTGTCGGAGGTGTTTTCTGCACCGTTATTTTCGGTGTAATAATCAACAAATTCTTCAAGTGGCCTACTGCTGAGGCAGCATTGGCTGGTGCATCCACTGCAATTTGCGGTGCATCTGCCGCTATTGCTTTGGCTGCAACACTTAACAAGAGTCAGCTTCGCGAACAAGCATTGTTGGCAATCGTCGTTGTTGTTACCGCATTGTCAACATTAGCGATGATTATTTATCCAAGCATTTGCACTATGCTTGGATACAATAATGTTGATGCCGGTATTTTCCTCGGAGGCACCATTCATGACGTCGCTCAGGTAGTCGGTGCCGGTGCCATGATTGGTCCGGATTGTTTGGAAATTGCCAGCATGACCAAGATGCTGAGAGTTGCGATGATTATTCCAATGCTCATCATCTTCATGTTTCTTTTTGCTTCTAAGAAACACAGAGAAGCTGAAGAAGCCGCTAAGCCTTGGTACAAGAACATTCCTTCGTTCTTGATCTGGTTCATTGTTTTAGCCGGATTAAACGTCGGAGGCGCTATTCCAACCGAAGTTTCCAATGCAATGGGTGAAATCTCCAGATTGTTCATTTTGATTTCTATCGGCGCTCTTGGTCTTAAGACTTCTTTAGGTAAGTTAAAAGAAGTTGGTTGGACGCCGATTATTCTTATGACTCTTGACACTTTCTTCTTGTTGTTCTGGGTCATTATCGGTATCGCTATTATTAAATAATCCAGTTTTGCGCTGCGATGAATCCTCCTTCGGGAGGATTTTTTTGTGCCTTGGAGTTTTATTCCCGATCCTCTTCGCCGGTAAGGAAAACAGACAAAAAATTGAAGCTATGATAATATGTAGGCTTACTAAACCTAAATATTTAATAGATACTTCCCCTCCGTAATTTTTTCATTTTCATAACAACAATATAAGGCGTCAGCATGAATCCTTCCTTACAGAATATGAATCTTGCTTTAGCTGTCATCGCTTTCAGAGCATTGGCTCGGCTAAATGAAATAGAATTTAAAAGCCTCAGCAGCAATCTCACGAACTTCTTCTCGGCCATTAAAGAAAAGCTTCCTGATTACGAAGTTCAAATTTCCAAAGCTACTTTCTTGCTTGGCAAAATGCCCTCAAGGGATCAAGAGGATATTTTGGAACTTGTTCATAGTGTTTCCGGCACTACCGAATCATCATTTTCCCCAGCCAAAAGCGCCTGGAGTATCTTGAAATACATATCTTTGTTCAACAAACTATTTTCTTATTTACAAAGACCTGTTGCCGACTCTATCTCGCTTTGTTTGTCACCGTTAAATCAGAAGGTTTCAGATGAGCAAGAATTCCTTTGTTTCGGAGATATCGGACTGACTACCGCTTTTGCCCTAGCGTTGAGAGGCAAACAAGTTGATTATGTGCCCTTCTCCGCTTCTTATCAATTATCTTCGGAATTTCTCGACTTAATCGTTACCGCTGAAAAAACAAAAGGGAAGATTAAGCGGAATATCGCCGTGAGCCAAGAAGGTTCGGCATTTTCGACGAACGGGAAAAACTATGCCGGAGCGTTTGTTTTTCCTAATCCCGATGCAGCCGGTTTCAATATTGAACCCTTTATGAAAGCGATTTCTGCCCCTCTGGTTTTCTTGATTCCTGCTCCGTTACTTTGGATGAGAACAACAGAGGACAGAAAGCTTCGGAAAGACCTAATAGGAGGGAATAATCTAAAAGCGGTCATCATGCTTCCTCCGAATTCAGTGAGCGATTCGGGATGTGATTTCGCACTCTTGGTCTTGAACACGCCGAGTACAGAAAACGAAGTTTGGTTCATTGATAAATCAAATCAGAAGACTTTTCTCACCAGAAAACGAACATTGCACGATTCCTTAGAAAGTTTTGATCTGCTTGAGAGATCACAAAATTCGGGTTCTGCCAGTCGAGAAGAGCTAATTCAGAATGACTTTAATTTGAATCCTAAGCGTTATACCTCAAAAAGCAACGATTTATTTTCTAAGGTTAAGCCCGAAAATCTCATGCGTCTAAGCGAGATAGTTGAACTCATCAGAGCTCAAGAAATTCCCGCAGATGAAGATAATTGGACAATGACCGTAAAAGAAGTTCTGCCCAAAGATATCGATGAAATCGGTCTTATTGAAATGCCACAAAAAAACCTCTTCGTTGCCAAGAAAGGAGAAAAGAGAGCACTGCAAGCCACCCTCGAAGAAGAAGACGTTATCCTTTGCATCAAGAGCGGAAACTGGAAATGCGGGCTATGGACATATCCGGATAAGGGCTGCACAGCTAGTTCCTGCTTTGTTATTTTCCGAGTAAAAGATGAGTTTAAAAAGCTTTTACCTCCTTTCTACCTGATGCGACTTCTTCGGTCTTCAGCTCTTCAAGAAAGGTTCAATAGCTTGAGCATCGGCACTCGCGCCCCTCTTTTGAAGATGGAAGATCTTCGCCAGATAGCCTTCCCTTTACCAGGTGCAGATGAGATTACCCAAGAAAAGGAAAAATTTGTGCAGCAGGTACAACTTCTTAAAGAGATTCGTCGGAAGACTAAAGAGATTCAAGAACTAAATATGGATATTTAAATTATTATCGGTGCGGCTGGCTCCCGCACCTTTTTTCTGCCCACAAATCTCCTTCAGCTCATCAGCTTCCTCTAATTAACCAATAGAAAATATCAACTTCAAAAATCAACGAGTTTCATTTTTCTGTTTGGGTAAACACCGAAAATTCATTATTTTTCACGTTTGTTTTTCATAACCTTCCCGCACATCGTGAGTGCGTGGGATATTATTGAATCTCGTTAATTTATTTTCAATTTGCAACCGCGGATCTCTAGAAGGAATGAGACTTTCAAATGCGTTATCCTTGGTAATCAAAACCTTCAATCCAAAAAAAAATCATGAATAAATTTTTCCGTTGTGGCATTTTTGGAGCAGTTCTCCTCTCTATGGTTTTGAGCGGGTGTCAAGAAGAGAAAAAAACAGCACCCAAAGCCAAACCAATTCCTGTTCATACTTTAGCTGCAGTACCATCAAATCAACCTTATTGGGTCGAAGTTTTTGGTCAAACCGAAGGCAATGAAGCCGTGTTGGTTTATCCTCAGGTAACCGGTCCTATCTTGGAAAGAGTCTATCGTGAAGGACAGGCCGTCAAAAAAGGAGAGCCCTTATTCATTATTGATCCGGCTCCCTTCGAAGCTGTTTATGAAAGTGCGGCAGCCGCTGCACAGCAAGCTCAGGCGAACTTAAAACAAGCCCAAAGAGAAGCAAAAAGATATACGGAACTTCACAAAGTCAAAGCCGTAAGCAGCAAAGAATACACAGACGCAGTTTCCTCTTATGAAGTAAGCAAGGCGAATTTACAAGCTGCTCTGGCAAAAGAAAAAGAAGCAAAAATCACGCTTGGATATACAACGGTCAAGGCTCCTGTTGACGGAGTTGCCGGTCGCTCCTTAGTTAATCCCGGAACTTTAGTGCAGGCCAATTCCACGCAGTTAACGGATATTACTCAAGAAGACGTTTTGAAGGCCAGATTCTCGTTAAGCGACAGCCAACTCCATGGTTACGAAATCAATGAAAATTCGCCGGTTTTTGTTTTTAATGACAAATTAAAAGAGCCCGTCGAGGGAAAAATCAACTTTACGTCTGTCCAGGTTGATCCAAAAACCGGAACCCGTTCTTTAAGTGCAGAAATTCCTTCTGTCGGAGGACTGCTCCCTGGTCAATACGTCACAGTACGTCTTACTCTAGGCATGCAGAACGGCGTTTTCCTTATTCCACAGAAAGCTATTCGTCAGTTGTCTGACGGAACCTATTCCGTTTACCTGTTAAAAGACAATAAAGCCAGAGCTACTCCGATCACAGTCGGCAAATGGTCAGGAAAAGACTGGATTGTGACGGGAGGTCTTAAAGCCGGAGACGAGGTCATCATTGACAATATCCAGAGGCTCAAAGACAAAGCGGCCGTAAATAAGGTGTCTGACAATAACGCTTCCGGGAAGAAATAATTATGCTTTCACAATTTTGCATCCGCCGGCCAATTTTTGCCTCGGTAATGTCAATCATTATTGTGATTGCAGGTCTTTTGGCCGGCCGATTTCTGCCTGTAGGACAATATCCGGAAATTACGCCTCCGGTTGTATTCGTCTCCGCCACCTATGAAGGAGCAGACGCCGCGACATTAGCAAAAACCGTGGCAGCCCCGATTGAAGATCAACTATCCGGAGTAGAAGGTCTTCTGTATTACGAAACATCTCTTCGCTCCAACGGTACTGTCCGTATTACCTGTACTTTTGAAGTCGGAACCGATCCTAATGATGCGATGCTGGAAATCAATAACCGCGTCCGATCTGCGGAAAGACGGCTTCCTGAGACGGTTCGTCAAGGCGGCGTCAACGTTAGAAAGAGAAGTGAAGAAACTCTCATGATTGTGCCCTTCTACTCTCCCAACGGAGAACTGAAGAACATTCAACTGGCAGACTTTGTCAATCTAAACGTTATTGACGACCTTAAGCGAGTTCCGGGCGTCGGCGACGTAGACGTTTTCGGAAACTCTCAGAGCGCCATGAGAATTTGGCTCGACCCAAAGAAAATGGGGCAGCTCGGCATTACCGCAATGGACGTTCATAACGCCATTGACCAACAAAACATGCAATATGCGGCAGGTAAAGTCGGTGCCGCACCTAATGAAGATGACCAACAGCTCGTTTATACCATTCGAACCAAAGGGCAGCTTCTAACACCGGAAGAGTTCGGCAACATCACTTTGGTTTCAAAGGGTGCAGAAGGTATTCTGAGAATTAAGGACATTGCCAGAGTAGAAGTCGGCAACCGCAGTTATGAAGCCTACAACCGCCTGAATGACTATCCAAGCATTACCGTTGCCGTCTATCTTCAGCCCGGTGCTAACGCCCTGCAAACTGCTGAAGATGTCAAGGCAAAGCTTAAGGAGCTTTCACAAAGCTTTCCGGAAAATATTGCTTATACCATTACCGATGACAATTCTCTCTTCGTGGAAGCGGCTCTGAGCGAAGTTCTTCAAACTTTATTTGAAGCTGCTTTACTCGTCCTTTTTGTCGTCTATATCTTCCTGCAGAGTTGGCGCGCCACAATCATTCCGATGCTTGCCGTGCCGGTTTCCTTAATCGGAACTTTAGCGGGGCTTTGGGCATTAGGCTTCAGCATTAATACGCTGACATTGTTTGCGATGACGCTGGCTATCGGTATTGTTGTGGATGACGCCATTGTGGTGCTGGAAAACGTTGAACGTTTAATGGTCACGGAACATCTCAGCCCTTTGGAAGCCAGTAAGAAGGCGATGAAAGAAGTCGGCAGTGCTCTTGTTGCCATCGTTTTGGTCTTGAGTACGGTATTTACGCCGGTTGCTTTCTTAGGAGGCATTGCAGGTGAACTTTACAGACAATTCGCCGTAACAATCGGCGTTTCGGTTGTTTTATCCGGATTCGTTGCTCTGACCCTTACTCCGGCTTTATGCGCCATTCTGCTCAAGCGTAAAGACAGGCCGCTGAAGATATTTGATTATTTCAACCAAGGGTTTAATGCCTTTAGAAGTTTCTTTGTTTCGGGAGTTGCTTTTTTCCTTCGCAATAAATGGCTTGCCGCACTTTCCTTGCTTATTGCAATTTGGGGTTCTTGGGAGTTTCTGCAGATTGTTCCGACTTCTTTTGTTCCAAAGGAAGACCAAGGAATGGCACGCCTTGCGATCCAGCTTCCTGAGGGAGCTTCATTAAACCGTACTGGTGTCACGGTCGATGAAATTTCTAAAGATATACGCAAAATTGAAGGAGTACGTCAGGTCACGGTTCTGGTTGCCAATGACACAATTGCAAACGATACTAAGTCGAATGCCGCTACATTTTTAGTCCAGTTAGAGCCTTGGGAAGAAAGAAGCATTACTTCCAATGAAGTCATCAAGAAACTTCAAAATCTCATCAACAAGCGATCAGACTCAACCGGTCAAGCCGTTAATCCTGCCCCTATCCGAGGATTAGGACGAGCCGGTGGTTTGGATTTTTATATTCAGTCCAGAGAAAGCGACGATCCTTTGGCTCTTCAACAAGTCTCTCAAGACTTCAGAGATGCTCTAGTTAAGGAAGATTCCGTCAGCAGTGCCCGCTCCATGGTATCAGCGGATGCCCCGCAGTTATTCCTGACAGTTGATGAAGCCAAGGCCCTGGCCATGAATATTCCGATTAAAGATGTCTATAACACTCTGGCTTACTTCATGGGCGGTAAATATGTTAATGACTTCACAAGAATCGGTAAGATTTACCGTGTCTATATCCAAGCTGATGCAAAATTCAGAATGACTCCTGAAGCTCTCGGGGAACTCTACGTACGTTCTTCGACCGGACAAATGGTTCCTCTCTCGGCACTAACAAAGGTAGAAAGAACCTCAGGACCAGAATCTCTGAAAAGAGTCAACGGGTTCTTAGCAGGCTCAATGAACGTACAGTCCGAGCAAGGCTACAGTACCGGCGACCTCATTACCGCGGTGGAAGCGCACAGTGCCAACTTGCCAAGCGGCTACCATCTTGAGTGGGTTGGTCAAGCATTCCATGAGAAGCGCATGGGCAGCTCTTCGGCCAGTGCTTTTGCTTTCGGCATGATCATTGTGTTCCTTATCTTGGCAGCACAGTTTGAACGGTGGTCGCTCCCGATTGCCGTGGTTATGGCCGTTCCCTATTCCATTCTCGGTGCTCTTATTGCCACTTACTTCAGAGGATTCAACAACGATATCTATTTCCAAATCGGATTGTTGGTATTGGTAGGTTTGACAGCAAAGAATGCAATTTTGATTGTTGAGTTCGCCTCTCAACTGATGCATGAAGGCAAATCTGTCCGAGAGGCTGCTTTAGAAGCTGCCAAACTGCGTCTCAGACCAATCGTGATGACTTCCATGGCGTTTATTCTCGGCGTCATCCCTCTGGCTACCGCCACCGGAGCCGGGGCCGCTGCGAGACAATCCATGGGTACAGGCGTGCTTGGCGGAATGTTAGCAGCTACCTTCATCACCACGTTCTTTATTCCCGTGTTCTTTACTTGGTTTGTTTCCAAGAAACAAAAGAAAGTCCAAGAGAATTAGAGAGAAACACGCTGCTGAGGAGAAATTCCAAAGCAGCGTTTTTTTCAGGACAGCGCTCTGTAACAAATTCTCTCCTTTTGTTGGAAACCGTAATAACCTATGTCCCATAGCCCGAAAAAGGTCTTTGGTAACGTTATTTACACTCTCAAAATCTATCTTGACCCTCAGGTTTTTACTTTTAAGGAGACCTGAATGCAATTACGTACACTTATTGCAACCGGCTTGCTCGGCCTTGGCTTTGTTCTCGGCAATGCGCAAGCTGAGGGAGTCGAAACGGCAGCTTTCAACGGGAGCGGCCCAGTCGATAAGACAGTTCAAGATGTTGGCGTCAGAGGCGTTCCTTTCGAACTCGTCGAACTAGACGGCAACTTGATTGAAGCTGTCGGAGGCGAAGACTATATATTCCAAGATTCGACCGGTAAGATCATTGTTCACGTTCCGGAAGAACTGATGGTCGGACAAGTTATTTCCCAGAACACTCCGGTTAAAGTTCAAGGCGAAGTCCATCAAGATGTCGTCCAGCCAAAATCCGTGGACGTTTTTGATATTGAACCGCTTCAATAGCAGAAATTGAAGTATCCTAAATACTCCATGAGAGTTGAGAAGAGGAGCCTTCGGCTCCTCTTTTGGATCAATTAAATCTTATTTTATGTATTGATTTTCCCACTTGTCCATTGTTCCGTCAGCCTTGACCTTCTTCATCCAGTCATTGACTGCTTCTTCAAGTTTCGGATAGCCTTGTTTCATCAAAACGCCGAAATGATTTTCCGTAAACGGCTTATCAACTAAAGGAGCTGCCAGCTTAGGATTGTCTTTGACATAACGGCGAGCTTCCATCGTTTCGGTAATCATGACGTCAGCTTTACCTTCACCGACTAAGCCCGGAATCTCAGCATTATGTTCATGCATTGTGAGCTGAGCTTTCGGAGTGGATTCTTTAGCAAACTTTTCGTTTGTTCCACCCGGGTTGTACATGACTCTAACTTCAGGCTTGTTGACATCAGCGAGAGACTTAAACTGTCCTTCTTTGCCTTTAGTGACAAGAATAGTTTTGCCGAATGTGAGATAGCCGTCAGACATGGTCATCACTTTCTTGCGTGCGTCGGTAACAGTAATACCGCTGATGCCCACGTCAAACTTGTCGTCCATTGTGTCTTGCTGAAGAGTCTTCCACTTCGTCGGAACGTACTCGAGCTTAACACCTAAATATTTAGCCAGAGATTCCGCCATTTCAGCGTCGAAACCTTCATATTTGCCGGTTTCTTTATTGAGGTAGCTCATTGGCTTGTAATCGCCGGTAGAGCCGACTTTAAGAACTCCGCTTTCTTTAATCTGAGCTAAAGAGCGAGCGGAGACATCCATTGAAACGGTGGAAACAGCCATAGCCACTGCGGCCAAGGCCAATGGGAAGATAATTTTTTTCATGATGGGTAAGGTCAAAAACTTATACCTTTTAAATATATTGCGAAAAAATGCCCATTAGAAAAAAACGAAAAAAGGTTTTCCCTAACTCAGCGCATCAATATCTGCTTTGTAGTTCTCTGACCACCCCATACGATCCAAAACTTTTTTAAATTCATCATCTAGCGGAGCTTGGACAGTCAGCGATGCTGCACCGGGAAGCTGGATTTTCAATAAGGCACAATGCAAAAGCATTCTGGATATTCCAAAATACTCATACAGTGCTCTATTGAGATTTCCTTTACCGTATGTCGCATCACCGATTACCGGATGAGCAAGCCATTTCAGATGACGACGAATCTGGTGCTGTCGTCCCGTTTCCAACCAGAGCCGAATAAGCGACAGTCTGGTTTTGTCATATTTTCCTAACGGAACCGGAACCTCACCGACTGCAATCGTTTTGAAGTGACTGACAGCTTCCTGGGGTTCCGTTTTCTGTGTTCTTAAATACGGGTCTACCGGCGGACGGAGAGCATGATCAATAGTACCTTCTTGCGGTGCGAATCCTCTGGCTACTACGAAATAGAATTTTTCGATGCAGACATTTGCATTAAAAAAGGCAACATCTTCCGGACTAAAGACAAAAATGATTGCTCCCGAGGTACCTCTATCAAGCCTAGTTAAAGGCCAAACCTTTCGTCCGAGTTGATCCCGTACGTTCTGTAAAAGAAACTCTGTATCGCCGTTGGCAATTTCAGTTTTGTGCACGAGCATTTTCGCAGGCTTATTCACCACAGCAAATCTTTCGTTCTGATACAGAATCTCCACAGACATCTATCCGGCCTTTCGGTTATTTTTTAGCAATATCGTTTAAGAAAATTGATCTCGTTATTTTCGCAAAACTTTCCTTATTAAATGGTTTCTCACAAACTTTGCTCTTAACCTCTTCAATAATCGTTTTGTATTCCGCAAAAGAAGGAACCTTGTGACCCACGGCGATGCCGTGATCCTGCAAAAACCGCCGGCTCGGACCGTCCAATGGAAAATAAACGGCAGGACATACCCAATACATGCCAATCGTCAAATTGAACTTAATTCCATACTGAGTCGTCGTCAGGCGATCAAACATTGAGCCGACATCTTGGCTGTTATCAAGCAATGCAAGGAAAAAATTCCAAAGATTTTGAATGTCCTCAGCAGTTTTCCCGTCCTTAAATGAAAAGAACATTGAGTTTTCATTGCTTAATGGAGGAATTCCATGAAAATTTTGAGGTGTCGGTTCCTTTACATCAAAGAACTCTTTGAAAGCCTGAGCAACTAAGGATTTCTTGGCATCAGAAATGTGGCGGTTCATAACGCCAAGAAAAGTGAACGGATCAATGTCCGTAACCTTTACACCTTCAGGATTATGCAAATAAGTTGTTTCTTCAGGAAGTTTCTCAAAAAGAAAAGCTACCAAGGCTCTTCTGTCTGATGCATATTTCTTTATGCCATTGCAAACTGCAGGATAAAAGTTAACCCAACTAAAATCTTCTTTCATAACCAGCTCCAAAAGTTCCAATCAGGCTACTACGCTGACTTCTTGATCTTTCGGATATCGGCAATTTTGGGAAGACTCAAACGTGAAAGTGTTTCGGGCCGTTAACCAACCGACAGAGGAATCTCGGCAAAAATAAAGCCTCCAAAGTCATTTTCCAATGGAGGCTGAGAGAATTAAACGACAAGCGAACTTACTTAAACAAGTCGCCTAGTTTGTCGAAAAATCCTTTTTTCTCAGGTGCGTGATGGCTTCTCTTACTTTTATGGAGAGTTGCCTCAAAGTTCTTCAAAATTTCTTTTTGTTCATCAGTCAAGTTAACCGGTGTTTCAACGGCTGTATGAACATAAAGGTCACCGAAATTGCTGGTACGCAAGCTCTTAATACCCTTTCCTCTCAGACGGAAAATCTTACCGGACTGAGTTCCTTCAGGAATCTTCAAGGTTAGCTTACCGTTCAATGTCGGAACTTCAAGTTCGCCGCCAAGAGCGGCCTGAGCAAAGCTCAACGGCATTTCAAGGTGCAAGTCGGCACCGTCTCTATCAAATATGTCGTGCTGTTTAACAGAAACTACAACATACAAGTCTCCGTTGGAGCCGCCGTTTTCACCGGGATACCCGCGGCCTGCAAGACGAATCTTCTGGCCGTCGTCAATACCTGCAGGAATTTGAACCTGAATCTTCTTCCTTTCTTCCTTCCAACCTGTCCCATGGCATTTCGGACAAGGCTTATCGATGACAGTTCCTTTTCCATGGCAGGTAGGACAAGTCTGTTCAACTTGGAAGAAACCTGCTCCTACTCTTACGCTGCCTGCGCCATGACAAGTCGGACATTGTTTAGGTTTAGTGCCCTTCTTAGCGCCGGTGCCGTCGCATTCTTCACATTTTGTCCAGGTAGGAACGAGAATTTCCGTTTCATAACCTTCGGCTGCTTGTTCCAGTGTGATTTCGATTTCATACTGTAAATCTTCACCGCGGCGCATATTTCGGTTTCCGCCGCGAGATCTTGCCTGACCACCGAAGAAGTCGGCAAAGATATCGTTAATGTTGTCAAAGCCCGCAGAAGAGAAGCCTCCGAATCCGCCTTCAAATCCGCCGAAGCCGCCTTGACCGCCTCCGAATGCGGAATGACCGTAGCGATCATATGCAGCACGTTTCTGAGGATCGCTCAAAACCTCGTAGGCTTCACCGACCTGTTTGAATTTTTCTTCAGCTGCTTTATCTCCGTGATTGCGATCCGGATGGTATTTCATCGCCAGACGACGATAATTCTTTTTGATTTCTTCTTGGGTAGCGGTTCTTTCTACACCCAGAACTTCGTAATAATCGAGTTCAGCTTCTGCCATTGAATAATCTCTTTATACAAGCGAAATTTGAATAGTTTAGTGTAGTCAATAGGGCCGCTCCCTTGCAGGAGCGACCCTAATTTTTATTATCTAAATGATAACGCTATCGTGTTCAACTTTACTGATTAGACTTCTTTGAAATCAGCGTCAACTACGTCGTCATCTTTCTTCTGCTGCTGTGCACCGCCTTGTTGCTGCTGTGCACCAGGCTGAGCCTGCTGAGCGTTCAGTTTTTCACCGATCTTCTGAGCGGCAGTGTTCAAAGCTTCAGTACGTTTAACGATAAGGTCTTTGTCTTCACCTCTTGCGGCTTCTTCAAGTTCCTTGATAGCAGCTTCGCAAGCGGCTCTGTCAGTAGCTTCAACCTTTTCGCCAAGGTCAGCAAGAGTCTTCTGAACCTGGTGAATTGCAGCATCAGCATTGTTACGTGCAGTTGCCAATTCAACACGACGGCGGTCTTCAGCCTTATTAGCTTCAGCATCGGCAACCATTCTTTCAACATCTTCTTCAGTCAAACCGGAGCTTGCCTTAATAGTGATCTTGTTTTCCTTGCCGGTAGCTTTATCCTTAGCGGAAACGTGAAGAATACCGTTTGCGTCGATATCGAAGGTAACTTCAATCTGAGGCAAACCACGCGGAGCCGGAGCAATACCTTCGAGGTTGAATTCTCCAAGAAGCTTATTATCGGCAGCCATTTCACGTTCGCCCTGGTAAACCTTAATAGTTACGGCAGGCTGATTGTCTTCAGCTGTAGAGAATGTCTGGCTGTGCTTTGTAGGAATTGTTGTGTTGCGCTTGATCATCGGAGTCATAACACCACCAAGTGTTTCGATACCGAGGGTAAGCGGTGTCACGTCTAACAACAATACGTCATTGCGGTCGCCGGAAAGAACAGCACCCTGAATTGCAGCACCGATAGCAACGGCTTCATCAGGGTTAACGTCTTTACGAGGATCTTTTTCGAAGAACTTCTTAACAGCTTCCTGAACGGCAGGCATACGTGTCTGACCGCCAACCAAAATAACGTCGGAAATGTCTTGGACTGTTGCACCGGCATCCTTAAGAGCCTTCTTGCAAGGTTCAATAGTTCTTTGGATCAAATCTTCGACCAAGCTTTCGAGCTTAGAACGTGTAAGTTTGATGTTCAAATGTTTCGGACCTGTTGCATCAGCTGTGATGTAAGGAAGGTTGATTTCAGTTTCCTGACGGCTGGACAATTCAATCTTGGCCTTTTCAGCAGCGTCTTTCAAACGTTGGAGAGCCAAAATATCCTTGCTCAAGTCAATGCCTGTATCTTTCTTGAATTCGCCGATTACATAATCAACGATTCTTTGGTCAAAGTCTTCACCGCCGAGGAATGTATCGCCGTTGGTAGACAAAACTTCAAATTGTTTTTCACCGTCAACATCGGCCAAGTCAATAATGGAGATATCGAATGTACCGCCGCCGAGGTCATAAACAGCGATCTTGCGGTCGCCCTTGCCGCCTTTATCCATACCGAAAGCCAAAGCAGCAGCTGTCGGTTCGTTAATGATACGGCGAACATCCAAACCAGCGATCTTACCGGCGTCTTTTGTAGCTTGACGCTGGGAGTCATTGAAGTAAGCAGGAACTGTAATAACGGCTTCTGTAACCTTTTCACCAAGATAATCTTCAGCAGTTTGTTTCATCTTGCGAAGAATTTCAGCGGAAACCTGCTGCGGAGCCAAATCCTTGTCGCCAAGAACCTGAACCCAAGCGTCACCGTTAGGTGCCTTAATAATCTTATAAGGCATCAAGCTGATATCTTTTTGAACTTCTTTGTCGTCGTAGCGGCGGCCGATCAAACGTTTAATAGCAAACAATGTGTTTGCCGGATTTGTAACAGCTTGGCGTTTAGCAGGAGCGCCGACTAAAACTTCACCGTTTTCCAAATAAGCAACGATGGAAGGTGTTGTACGAGCGCCTTCGCTATTTTCGATAACACGGACCTTTTCACCTTCAACGACAGCAACAGCCGAGTTGGTTGTGCCAAGGTCAATACCAATAATTTTTGCCATTCTATTTTCCTCACATTGGGGCTTTCAACCCCGTTCTATTTTCAATATTGAGACGATTCTTAAAAAAACAAGTCCTTTATTGAGCGACCGCCACCATTGCGGGTCTTAGTACCCTATCGGCAATTTTCCAGCCTCTTTGGAACACCTGGGCAACGCAGCCCGATTGGACTGCAGGATCTTTCACCATTGTTATTGCCTGCATGGTATTGGGATCAAATTTGAGACCAACCGGATTCTCTTCTTTCATCCCGTTATTTTCCAAGGCACTTTTCAGTTGCCGATAAGTCATTTCCAGACCTTCTTTCAAAGGTCCTTGTTCGTTAGCACAAGCTTCCAAGGCTTTTTCCATGCTGTCGACAACCGGGAGCATAGCTTCTGCAAATTTTTCAATACTAAATTTGCGGGCTTTGGCTACGTCTTCTGCGGCGCGGCGGCGGACGTTATCTGCCTCAGCAACGGCACGAACATATAAATCGTAATTCTCAGCTGCTTTGGCCTCAGCAGCTGCCAACTCTTTAGCGGGATCGAGTTCGGGGAGTTCCGGCACTTCGGGTGCTTGGTCCTGCACTGCTTCTTCAGCGGCGCCTGGAGCTTCCTTTCCTTCCATGGTCTGTTTATTTTGATCGAATCTATTTTCTTGCATTCAACACTCCGTAAATTAAGGAGGCAAGACGAAAAATAAAGTATCTCGTCTCTATAAGGTTGCATATGGTGACAACGCCATATTTTTCAACCTTGCATGAATACACTTTAAACCACTTAGATGGAAACCCTTAAACGACCCACCCGAATTAAGCCATCCTTTGCTTTGGAGGATCCGCGTTTTGAAAACATTTGTTTCCAAAGTAAAAAAACTATTAGGAATCAAGGAGTAAAGCTTCTCTGCAGCTCTTTCTCCAAGAAGCATAGAAAAGACGAGCAAGCCTGCGAGAAAGTATCAATTCACAGATTTTTACTGTGTTTTGCTGAAGGAAAATTCTTTTTGCTCTGAATAGTCCGTCGGTGAAGTCCTTAAAAAGATTCATCCGAAAGGTGTTCATCTCCAGCTTGTATTTGTCCAAGCAATACAACCGGAAGAGCCCGAATTGCAAGCAGTTAAACCTCTTCTAATCTTCTTTCCTACACTGACTCGTAAAATCCAGAGACTTGTCGTAAGTTATTGACTTCACATCCAACAGGCCCAACAAAGAAGAGTAAAGGTTATCGTGGCTTGCTTCTTTGTCCAAGACCTTTCTAAAGCAGGCTGTATCGAGTTTAAGTCTCTCTTCCAAGCTATTCGAAAGCCAAAGGATCATTGGAACTTCTTTTTGAACGCTCGGTGCCATAAATTCAGGAGCACCATGCAGATAGAGATTGTTCTCTCCCAGGCTTTCTCCATGGTCGCTCACATAGAGAAGGCCGGTGTCCATTCCTTTCATTCCTTTAAGCCAATCAATTACGCCGGCCAAGAAGTGGTCTGTGTATAAAACCGAATTGTCATACGCATTAATAATGGACTGACGAGAACACTTTTGAAGTTGCTCATCCTCACAGACCGGCGTGTACTTTTCGAAAGTCTTGGGGTAGCGTTTGGAATAAGCAGGTCCGTGATTTCCCAACTGATGCATAAAGATAACGGTATCCTCGCCCGACTTTAATATTTTGCTGACGTCTAATCCGGCAAGGAGGGCTTCATCAAAGCATCTTCCGCCTCTGCACAGTGAAGCGACGGATTTCTTATCAATAGGGAGTTCCATGACTCCGTCACTGACGCCTTTGCTCCCTGATTGGTTATCTACCCAATAGACGTTCATTCCGGCTCTTTTGAGCACAGGAAGAAGACTTTCCTCCCGCAAAATCCTCTCTCTGTCGTAATTTTGTCTTCCGACGCGGCTGAACATACACGGTAAAGACACATCCGTGCTGGTTCCGCAAGAAATCGTCTTCTTAAAAGCATAAACATTTCTAGCCTTCAGTTCAGGTGTCGTTTGTCTCTCATATCCGGCCAAACCCCAATTAGCCAACCGAACAGTTTCTCCTACAACAACTACAAAAAGCATCCCTTTTTTGCCATTATGAGTTTTGCCTAACGAAGGCTGAGGGTCAATAACTTCTCTTTCACGGGGCGCTGAAGGTGAAGACTCTTTAACCAGGGCTTTGTAGGTAGAACTAAGCACGTTGGCAGGAGCTATGAGGTTACGGGTGACAGGTTCCGTACGAATAAGAGAGGATATTCCTTGAAAATTAGCATAGAGCATCATCAGTCCGACGATGAGAGCTAATGATATCTGTCCAAGCCAATTTAACCACGACTGACGCTTAACCTTGATAAACAAGAAAGCAAACAATCCGGGCAAAGTCAGAAAGATAATTTCTGCTACAGAAGAGAAAGAAATAAGTTCCGAAGCTTCTGCCGTATCGGTGGCAAAGGCATTATTCATCATCTCCGTATTGACGATGGTTCCAAACTCATAATTGAAGTAGAGAGCTCCGGAAGCGAGCAGAGAGAACAGAAGTATCCCAGCCTTCATGATCCATCGGAAATATAAAATTCTTACTCCGATAAACATAATGCACAGAAGAACAACAGCCAATGCAAAGATTAGCGTCAGATCTTGAAAGGAAAAATGCAAAGCTGAAAATACTTTAGAAAAAAACGGTAAGTTCAGAAAGAATGCCAAATAGACCGCAGCCGCTAACGCAAAAGATCCGGCGCTTAAGACCACTGTTGGCTTTTTAATAAAAACTCGAGGCTGAAAAAATAAAAAATATAAAAATGCGCATATCGACCAGTCAAAAAACATGGTCGCTACGGTATGAGAGATAAAGTGGGCCCCCTGAGCTTGTCTGCCTACGCCCAAAATCAAACCTAACGTAACTACTGAGCCTAAGATCAAACCGCACGCAAGGCTTCTTCCAGCGGATCCAACCGGAGACTTAGAGAATTTCAAACTGAGGAAAGCGAAAAATAGAGCAAACAATGCGAATCCGCTCGAAGCGTGTCCGGCCGGAAAACATCTGCCCGCCCCTACGGGATTTCCTCCGAATATTTCCAACGACCACGGGCATGGAGAAGAAGACAGGGCTTTTGCTCCAACCACTGACAAGGCGCAAGTCACAATGGCGACGATGACATAGGTGAACTGTTTGCGATAAGGCTTCAGAGTTTTTCCAAGCGAGAGGTAGGAAGACAGGAGCAAGACCAGTGAACCGACACCGGCGATTACCGGAAAGATTTTGCCCCCTTTATGCAAAATAGTACGGAACAACAAAACATTGGAGTCCCCGTACCACTTTCCGGCGCCCTCGTAAAAAGGAAATGCAAAAAATTGGTCGATCGGACTAGATCTAAATAATGCGATAAAAATATAAATCCACGCCGGAACCAACAGCATCCAAACAATAGGATTACTCTCAGATGCTGCAGGTTTTTCAGAGATCCTTTGAGGATCTTTCACAAGCCTTGGTAAACTTTTCACGGATTATTCACTTTTGAAACTATCGTCATCTCTAGTATGAACCGAGCCTCTGTTATGCTAAGTCATAGAAACGTGAAATAAGAGTGAAATCTATGCCCAGAATACTCATTGTGGAAGACAACGAAGACGTCAGAAGGAACATTGTCGAGTTTCTTGAACTTAAGAAATTTAAGACCGACAACACTGATGATGGCCTTAAGGCATTAGGTCTCACGTTGGTAAACTCTTATGATCTCATCCTCCTTGATGTCATGATTCCCGGTCTTGATGGCATTAGCGTATGTGAACAGCTGAAAAAACGAATGGATTCGACTCCTATCATTTTTTTAAGTGCTAAAGACACGGTAGAAGACAGAATTAACGGACTGACCGTGGGCGCCGATGATTACATCGTTAAGCCCTTTTCTCTTTCAGAACTTCTTCTCAGAATCAATGCTGTTCTCAGGCGAACCAAGAAAGAACTTTCTCCATTCTTAACGATAGGCCCTTTGAAACTGAATGCAGAAACCAAACAGGTCTTCAGGGACGATAAAGAAATTCGCGTAAATCCAACAGGTTTTAAAATTCTTCAGTTTCTGATGTCTAAAAGTCCTAACATTGTCTCTAGAGAAGAACTCGAAAAAGAGATTTGGGGTTTCAACAGAGTCGCGAGCGATGCACTTCGTGCACAAATCCATCTGCTGCGGCAACTAGTGGACAAACCTTTTGAAAAACAGCTGATTCACACCCGTCAAGGATTTGGCTGGTCAATCAAAGCTGAAGAAAAAGACGCCGGAGAAAGTTAAATGAGGAAAGAATGGTCTTTAAAGAAGCTCATAGCTATCAGTATTAGCCTGACCATCATCTGCATTGCCTTGATTTACACGGGTCTAATCTACATGACGATTCACTCGGCCGAGAACCAACTCATGGGGTCGGCTATGAGCAGCACGCTCAACGGCATCATGACCTACGATATTTCTCAAGGCCAACATCCTCGTCTTGACCAGTTCTCCCGTCTTTATATTGAGGGTGACCCGGTCCGTCCAATTCCAGAAGCCTTCAAAGATCTCCCTTTAGGATATGTTGAGGTAGTAAAAGGCGAAGATCTGCACGTCTACACCATGCTTTACGACGGTAAGCGAGTCGTTCTCACCCGCAATCAAGAACTCTTTGAATCGTGGGAAATTAAAGTATTCATCGGGACTCTGGTATTTTTTGCAGCGCTGGTCTGCTTCAGTTTCTTCTTTGCTCATTGGCTTTCCAAGAGACTGCTAAAGCCTTTGGATCGTTTAACTCTAAAAGCAGCGGAAGCAGATAAGGCACTTCAGAACGGTCAAATTTATTCAACAGATCTTTTCAAAGAAAAAAGTTGGTCTGATAATGAAATCGGGCGCCTGGCCAAGACACTTAACGATTTGACCTCCAAGATCCGCAATCTTGCCGTCAAAGAGAAAATCTTTTCAGGCGAAGTTAGCCATGAAATCAGAACTCCTTTGACCGTCATCAATACAAGCTTAGAGTTGTTGGAAACGGACCCCGACACCTCTCCGTCTCAAAGAAAATTCGTCAACAGAGCCCTGAAAGCTTCCCAAAGAATTAAAGAGTTGACTGAGGTCTTTCTGAATCTCTCACGCGGTACCCGCAACGAAGATACGCATCAGGTGACGGTCAGCGAGTTTTTCCAAGATCATCAGCAAGAATTGCAGACAAAGTTTGCCGCTAAAGGGCTGGACTTTAAAGTGAAAGTTCTTTCCAACTCGAAAGATACCTACAACGAAGTCTTAGTCGGTGCAACTTTTGACAATCTTCTGAACAACGCCTTGAAATTTACCGATAAAGGCGGAGTCACCATTTCCATTAATGCAGACTCCGTCATCATTCAAGATACAGGATGCGGCATCAAGGAAGAATACAGAGAAAAGATCTTTGACAGCGGATATCAAGCCAATCCGGATGACAAGTTAGGCGGATTCGGACTAGGCCTGGCAATTGCCAGGAGAGCCGCCGACTATTTAGGATGGACTATTAAGTTAAAAGAGTCGGGAGAAGAAGGAAGTACGTTTGTTATATCCTTCAATAAGAAATAGACTTTCATTGAAACTCGCCGTCCAGTAAGAGGCCGGAATTAGGTCTGCTCCTCCCAGTCGTTTAAATGTTTACCGAGGAAATCGCTGAATAAGTCGAGCCAATAATCTTGAGCGTTGAGACACGGGATGTAATTAAACTCTTTGCCGCCCGCATCCAAGAAGGCCTTTCTTGCTTCCCCCTCGATTTCCTCATGAGTTTCCAAACAGTCGGTGATAAAGCTCGGACAAACGATGTCAATACGTTCCGTTCCCTTTTTTGCAAGTTCTACCAACGTTGGTTCAGTGTAAGGCTGCAGCCATATATCTTTGCCGAATCGAGACTGATAAGTCCGAATCCACTGGTCGGGCCCTAAATTCAATCTATTTGCGATTAAGTCGGATTCGACGACTGTCTGATCTTGGTAAGGATCGCCTTTGTTCACATAGCTTTGGGGCATACCGTGAAAGCTGAGGATCAATTTGCCTTTTTCGCCGAGAGGAGAGTGTTTTTCCCAAAAATCTGAAATACTTTTAGCCAAAGCTTCAATGTAGGCATCTTCGTTGTGAAAGTCTCGAACCATACGAATTTCCGGCTGACTTCTCATGGTCTTAAGCACATCACACAGCGCATCCATCACGGAACCGGTGGTAGTGGCTGAATATTGCGGATTCAGCGGGACCAACAAGATTTTTTGGAAGCCTTTCTCAAGATGAAGATTCCTAACCACATTAGCGATTGAGGGATCTCCGTATCTCATCGCGTAGGTGCAAAAGAGACCCGGAAATTTCTTACCGAGGCGCTGGCTCATTCCTCCGACGAGCTTTTCGGTTTCAACAACTAGAGGTGAGCCTTCCGGTGTCCATATAGTCTCATATCGTTTGGCTGATTGCGGTGATCTAATCGGAAGAATGATGAAATTGAGGATGATTTTCCACAAAATCGGATTGACCTCAATAACACGCGGATCGCCCAGAAACTCTTTTAGGAATTGTTTGACCGCCTTCGGAGTAGGTTCTTTGGGAGAGCCCAAGTTAACAAAAACTACAGCTGTACGGTCGTATGACATATTTTTCCTATTTATTTAGCTCGAAGCCTTTAATGACTCGGCGTGCTTACGATGCATATACCCAATCAAAATAGCGACAATCAAGGACATCCAAAACTTTCCGAGGACCTGGCCGGCAATAAACTGAACGGAGCCAAAAGCCAAAGAAAGGAAAATTGCGCTGTCCACAATAGAACCAATTAACCCGCTCACCATGACAGCCCAAGCAGGCCAACGCTTACGCATAGGCGTGTAAACGATCAGGTCCGCCAATTCCGAGAAGAAAAACGCCATCACGGAGGCAATCACAAGAGACGGCTCAGAAAAGAAAGCCGACAGTGCTGCGCCAATGAGAATTGCGTACAAAGACCACTTAACACCGAGCTTGGATTGGAGACCGTCTCTTAAAACCAAAGCAATACCTGCCATCAAGACACCACTCGGCGCCTCAATCCCAGGCCACACAGGAATTAAACAAGGACCGTCCGGCGTGCACACCGTCCCTACATTCATTACCACCCAGTTCATTGCCGGAATGGTCAAAATAAAAAGGACGAAGTAAAGCAGTCCTACCTGATAATTTTTATCTGCTCGCAATGGCATCAACGATCTCCTAACCGGAATCACAAACCGGGGAAGTTAATTAGTGAAAAGAGGTACAAAATTCCCAGGTGCGTTTCGGCAGATAGCCGAGGCTTCCCGGGAACGGTCCTAATGGATAGCCGCAATGGCCGCCATCTTGCGTATATTCTAAAGTGACTTGCTTGGAAACTTCGCTTTCCATTGGTAAAGATTTTTTTCCGACGATAGGATCATTGAGAGCATTCATCGCCAAGACAGGTACACGAATACCTTTAAGCACACGGCTTGAGGAACATTTTGTCCAGTAATCATCGGCATTTTTATAACCGAACATCGGTGCCGTAACGAAGTCATCAAAATCATGAAGATTCTTTATTGACTTAATTTTCTCCGGGTCCAAAGTTCCCGGGAAAGCCAATGCTTTCTTCAGGGCTTTGTCTTTCATGGTATTGATGAAATTCATGTCGTAGACTCGGCTGAATCCTTTGGAAATGACTTTGCTGCTTTCCATCAAATCCATCGGACAACAAACGGCAACTGCTGCATCGACATATTTTGTCGCTTCCTCCCCGAGTGTCCCAAGCCAAAACAGCAGATTGTTTGCCCCTAATGAAACTCCCATCGAATAGATTTTTGATAAGGGGAACATGGAGCGGACTTTTTTAAATATCCAAGAAAGTTCCGGGACATCAGCTGCACAGTAAGCTCTTAGCTTTTTGTTATCGATTCCGCCACACCCTCTGTAATGAATTACGAGGCCACGGATTCTATTTACTGCACAAAAAGCCATCAATGCCTCTGCATAATGACTTTTAGAAGAGCCCTCCAATCCGTGGAAGTGAACCATAACCGGACTGTTAGGACTGAGTTTATCGGTTTCGCTCCAATCAACCGCTATTACGTCGTCGTCTGGGGTCGTCCATATTTCTCGGCGATATTGGACTTTAGGTCTAGGGAAGAACTCGGCAGGCACAATTGTCTGTAGATTTCCACCGGGTAACCATGCCGGAGAAACGTAACCTGAGTCACTAACTGGCATTTTTTGAACTATTTTACTTAAGAAAAACGTGAAATTTTACCGCCACAGAGCCTTGTTCCTTCACCTTTGTTTGCAAAAACAGGTACAACCTCAAGAGCAGAGGCTAAAAATAGATCTCTTGTACTTCCTCCTCGACCTAATTAAGGATGATTTTCCAGCCTGGCGAGCGCCATGGACGCTGTATACTTTGCCGAATGTCTTTCTAACAACTCATGAATAGACTTTTGTCCTTTCGAAAAACATTACATCTTCTTAATCCTTTGTTTTGATTGACTTATTTTAAAAATAAACAATTTTCAATCCATTTCCCTATCAAAATTAACATTTTTCAATCCTTTTTTTGGGTCAAAAAATACATTTTTCAACCCTAATCACCCCGCCAAAAATTACACTTTTCAATCCAAAAAAAGAAAGTGCCGAAAGTTAACAAACGATCGGCACGCTTTTCAAATAAAGATTATTAAATGTCGGAAGGAAACACATAGTCCCAAGTTTCTTTGACTAAAGCAATCTCTTGAGCAAACTCTTCTCTCTCAACTCGTACAGGAATTGAATCGGGAGCATTTAATCTAAACTCGTGTTGGAACTTCCTATATCTCCGATAGGCATCGCCAATTTCCAAACCTCTACCTTCCGGGAGAAGTCCGGCTTCTTCCATCATGCTGAGAAGTTTGATATTCCCGAAGTTATTCATCAGTTCCGGATGTTCACTTGCATGGGCTAAAACAAGGTACTGAACCATGAATTCAATATCTACCATCCCGCCTTGATCATGTTTAACGTCAAATAAAGAAGTCGTATTCGGATGTCCGTCCCGCATACGCTGACGCATCTTCAACACTTCTTCGGCGGTTTCTTTCGGATCCCTTGGCTTAGCCAAAATTTCTTTTCTAAACTGTTCGAACTCTCGGCCGATATCCACATCACCGGCAGAAAAACGTCCGCGCGTTAAAGCTTGATGCTCCCAAAGCCAAGCACCGGTACCGTCCTCGTTTCGCTCATATTTTTTATAAGCATCCAAGGAGGAAACCAACATTCCTGATTCTCCGTTAGGCCGCAAGCGCATATCGATATCAAACAGCACTCCGGAACTAGTAGTAACCGTCAACCAATTCATCAGACGGCGCGCAAAGCGGATATAAATTTTTTCTGCGTCCGGATGATCATCGTCATATAGGAAAATCAAATCCAAATCGCTGGCATAGCCGAGTTCCTTACCGCCTAATTTTCCGTAAGCCACAATTCCGAATTTCGGAATTTCTCGGAAAATTCCCGGGACCGTTTTCCAAGCTTCTTCGATGGCAATTTCTAAGGTTGAATCTGCAAGTGCCGAAAGATGATCTGCCAATCTTTCGACAGAGAAACGTCCCTCTAAATCTGCAATAAGCAGTCTGAACAGACGGGCATGATGGCACTCGCGCAGAAGGTTCATGCGGGTCTCCTGATCATTCTCGTCAACTTGAGCTAGTCGGTCTCTCGTGCGGTCCATATAACCTGTTGTATCCACCGGCGTGTAGTCATCAACATAGGTGATGCGTTCGTCCAAAAGCTCATCTAACAAAATAGGATGCCGAATCAGATAGTCAGTCGCCCATTTACTGGCCCCAAGCACTTTGCCAACCTTCAACATGGCTTGCGGGTACTGAGAGAGCAAAGAAACATAGGTTGAGCGGCCGGCGATAGCACCGAACAAATTAAAAAACCGCTCAATCAGCTCCTCTTTAGAAATCTTGTTTTTATTCGGAGCAATAAAATTATCAATATTGCTGATGACCTTCTTAGCGAGCTTTATTAAACGTTCCTTTGCACTCGGGTTAATCATCCGGAAGGTGCGTAGCCTTGTCAGCCCGAGCAAGGCAGAAGCGACCTCATCCGGTTTAACGAAACCTTTCATTTGCAGCAGTTCAACCAATGCAGGGCGCGAAGCCTCATCGCCTCTTTCCCATCCTATAGGCCAAGGATCGGCAGTTTCATCTGACTTTGTCTGGAAGATAGCATCAAAAGACTCGGCCACAAAGTTGTTTGCCTCTTTGAGTTGTTCTTCTAAAACTTCCGGAGCAAAACCCATCATTGCCGCTATTTTGGCTTTTTGTTCGGGATTGTCCGGTAGCAGCTGCGTCTGCTGGTCATCCACATATTGGATTGCATGTTCTAGGTTACGCAGAAAAACATAAGCCTGTTTCAACCGCTCTACTTTGGAAGGCTCCATCAGCCCCTCTGTTGCAATAACGTCTAAAGCTTTGAGGGTTGAACGTTCTCTGATCTTAGGATTTCTTCCGCCACGAATTACTTGGAAAGTCTGGACAATAAACTCGATTTCTCGAATACCGCCTCGGCCTAACTTAACATTCGTACCGTTCTTTAAACCGGTAAGCGCTTTCTGCTTGGTTGCTGCTCTGATTTTGGCGTGGAGATCCGTTAAAGCGCTAATCGCACCGAAATCTAAATATTTTCTGTACACGAAAGGACGCACAATGTCCTTGAGAGTCTTCGCTTGGGTCTCAAATTGTTCTTGAGACGTAAAAACCGGAGCGCTGACAATACGGCCTTTCGACCAAGCAAAACGCTCCCAGTCTCGTCCTTGCGTCATAAGATATTCTTCCAACATTTCGGAAGAACCGACAATCGGGCCGGAATCTCCGTTAGGACGAAGCCTCATATCCACTCTGAATACAAAACCATCGTAAGTGATATCGGAAATCGCCGGAATAATTTTCTTCGATAAACGCTCGTAAAACTCTCGGTTAGTTAAAATCTTTCTCTGCTTTGGAAAACGCTCAGTCGGCTTGCATTCACCGTCTTCATCGTAAAAAAAGATAAGGTCAATATCGCTGGAAACATTTAACTCTCGCCCTCCGAGTTTACCCATTCCCACAACCAGTAAATCTTGCGGCACACCAAGAGAAGAGTGAGGAACTCCGAAGCGTTCGGCAAGTTCAACGGCATGAACAGATACTGTCTTTTGAATAACAGCCTCAGCCAAATCCGACATGACCTGCACGACTTCGGCAAATTCAATACTTCCCGTGATGTCTCTTAGAATCAGGCCCATCATGATTCTTCTGCGAAGCTTTCTCATCACAGTGCCCAAGCTTTCTGCATCTTGAGCTTTATCAAGTTCTTCTCGAATTCTGTCTGCCGTCCATCTATCTTCCTGCAGCTGCTGCAGGAATCGGTTCCTTTCTTCTCCCTCCTCTCTAAACATAGCATTGAGAGAATTTCTAAAGTAGGACGAGTATTCCCCAACATTACTTGCGGGGATATTCTTGGCGGGAACTGCGGGCTCCCAAAGAGCAGGTTGTGGCATTCTGGTATTCGCTAAATGAGACAAACTAACTTCTAATGGTACATTTTTTACTTAGAATTTGTTTAATTTCCAGAACGTTCCACAGGCAAGGAGCCCGAGCAAATCATGGGCAAAAATGAAAATTCAGATCCGGCATCACAGGATCTAACAAATTTAGAAAGAAAAGGATTTTTCAGAACCCTTTTGTCTTTCTTCGGTTGGACGATAGTAATTCTTTACTTCTTAGCCCTTGGAGCACTTCTTGCTTTTCGGCTTTATGCCATCCCTTATTTGGAAAAATCCAAACCTTTAATTGAAGAAAAAGTCACCGAACTTATAGGAATGCCTTTTTCTATCGGCAGCCTCAAAGGCGGCTGGGATTTCATTACACCAATTATCACTCTAGAGAATATCCAGCTGGGAGAAGTCTCTCCTCTCAAAATTAAGCAGGCTGTTTTAGTCCCTTCTTATCTTTCAATTGCCAAGCTGAGTCCGATTTTTAGAACGATTTCCATTACCGAACCGGAAATCTCAATTGAAAGGACCGGTAATCTGCAATTTAATATCCTGGGCAAAACCATCGAATTAGACGGAATTAAATCCTCCGGGGATTCCTCCTCTTTTGACTTAGATGAGCTAGATCCTCTTTTCCAGCAAGGAGCTATTTCCATCAACTCCGGAAACATCAATTACACGGATAAGACAAAAGAGCAAAGCCTGAAGATAGAGGACATCACCTTTGTCATGGATAATTCGCTCCTGACTAAAAAGGCGGCTCTCAAATTCATTCCTCCCAAAGAGATTGCCTCTCCGGTAACACTTCAAGCGGAATTTGAGCTTCCTTCTCTGGTAAGCCCAGGCGTTGCAGACTGGAATGAACAGCTTTTCCTTTCTGTTTCTGAAGTCAACTTCGGAGAATTAGCTAAGTGGGCCCCCGACTTCAATATTTCCTACAAAGGAATAGGCAGCGGAGACCTTTGGCTCGCCTTAGACAAATGGAAGCCTTCTTCAGCTACCTTCATCGGTGCACTCTCCGACGTTAATCTCGTCTTTGACAAGAAACTTCCTCCTTTAACTTTGAACTTCTTCAAAGGCAAGCTCTCCGGAGAAATAAAAGACCATTACTACAAGGTTTCAACAGACCGTGTGGAATTCGAAATGGCTTCGGGACTAAAGGCTCCGTCGTTCACAGCTTCTCTAGCTCTAACAACTAATGCAGAGAATACAATCACCGGCGGACAGATTACAGCCGACAGATTGGACATCCAAGGCTTTGCTGCAGCGTTTCCATCTTTGCCGATCCCGGAGGAATTTAAGAAATTTATTATCGACAGAAAGCTCGCCGGGAAATTGAAAAACGTAGTTGTCGATTGGAGCGGCGATTCTGCTATGCCCTCCAAGTACAAAGCAAACGTTAACTTTGAGAATTTATCCAGTTTGAGCTACGTTGCCCCGAAAGATAAGGAGTCCCTTTGGATTCCGGGCATTAAAAATCTTTCCGGTTCGATCCAAGCCGAAAACGGCACAGGCCAACTGACTCTGAACAGCACCAATACGGATATTGCGCTGCCCGGGCTGTTTGCCGTCGCTAGCTTCCACTTTGATGAACTGGCCGCTAACGGCAGTTGGGACATCAATGACAAAATCAAATTCAAGATTGACAAGCTTGTTCTAGAAAATAAGGACTTAGCTTTCCAAGGGAACGGAGATTACGACTCGACAAAAGGCGAGTACGGTTTTCTTAATGCTAACGGTACGTTAAGCCGAGGAACGGTTGCCTCGGTTTGGCGTTATGTTCCTCTTATTGCCGGAAAAGAAACGGTTGAATGGCTGCGTTATGGTCTTCTCGGCGGAAGTATTACCAATGCCGTGTTAGAGTTCACGGGACCTCTCCATGAATTTCCATACAAAGATTCCACACTTCATAAATTCGCTGTCACCGGAAACTTCAAAGACGGCGTCATTGACTTTTACCCTATTAAATTTGATAAGCCCTCAGCCAAGAATGTGCCCGGAGCCATTTGGCCGACCGTTACAGGCGTAGGAGGAACGATATTCTTCCACGGCGACGGCTTGAGAGCGGATGTTACCGAAGGAACCTATCAAAAGGTTAAGTTAAATAAAGCCATCGTAGAGATTCCATCTTACGAAGCCGAAACCGTTCTTTTAACCGTTGATGCATCAGCAAACGGTCCTCTGCCCTCTTATCTTAACTATGTAAATACCTCACCGATCAAAGGGTACACGGCAGATATATTCGGAAAAGCCAAAGCAACGGGCGACGGTGCTTTAACACTTGAACTTACCGTTCCTCTCAGCGGCCCCGGAGACGTTCTTGTCAACGGCTCATTCGGAGTCAACGGAGCGGCCATTAACTTTAATCAATACCAGATTCCCGATCTAACGGATGTGTCAGGCAAAGTTTTCTTCTCAGAAAAAGGAGCCAATGCTCAAGACCTCATTGCAAAGACGTGGGGAGAAACGGTTACCGTCGGTCTGAACACTAATGACAAAGGTGCCTTTGAAGTAAATGCTTCCGGCATCATTCCGGCGCAAGCATTAAAGCAAGTTATTCCTGTTGAGTCCTTAGCTGCGCTCTCAACAAAATATCTGAGCGGACTTGCTCCTTTTGCGCTGAAAGGAGAAATTACATCCAATAAGGTCAACATCCATGTTGACAGCTCTCTGGACGGTTTAGCCGTAAAACTGCCCGCGCCGTTCAACAAACCGGCCAATAAAAAAGAGCCGCTTGCTTTTGACCTAACTACTTCAAAGGACACCTCTAACATTGCCCTAACCCTAGGGACGCTTCTAGACACAAAGATTCTTTTGAAGAATGATGCTTTAGCAGCCGCCGTCATCTCAAACAGCAAAGCTCCGGCTCTGCCTAAAGAAGGTCTCACGATTGACTTTAGTGCGCCTGAGGTTTCCGTTGCGCAATGGTCCGAAGTTCTTTCTTCTTTATCCAAGCAAGATAAGAAAGACGAAAAGAAGGGAGGACAGGCTAATGTTGTCACCATTCCGACTCTTAACTCTATTCGCTTAAATGTCGGCAAACTTCTTATCGACAACTTTAATCAGGAGAGTTTCCATTTGGTCGGCAATCAAACTGCTACCGGATGGCAAGCTCATCTTGAATCGAAGGAACTGTCCGGCGATTTAGATTGGCATAAAGCCCGTAACGGCAAAGAAGCTGAACTTCAAGCTTATCTCTCTAAGCTTTACATTCCTGCTTCTGCCGGCAACTTCGCAGAAGAAACCAAACCGGTTGAAGTGGCCGGAGGCTGGCCTGCCATTAACGCCGTCATCCAACAGTTTGCATACGGAAACAAAAACCTAGGAAAAGTTGAACTAAAAGCCAGAAACACTATCTCCCGTCAAGGACATTTGTGGCAAATTCAAAAGCTCAACGTCATCAATAACGATGCCACCTTGTACTCATCCGGAAGCTGGCTTAAAGGATTTGACGGTCAGAACACCACAACGCTGCTGTTAGATACCAAGATCAGCAATTTAGGACGACTTTTGGAGCGCTTGGGAGCAGGCAGAGTAATTCGCCGCGGAAACGGTTCGATCAAAGGCGAGCTTTCTTGGGAAGGCTCCCCAATCGGCTACAACGCGAACACCTTCGACGGCAAACTTAATATCGATTTAAAGAGAGGAGAAATCCTGAAGATCGAACCAGGGGCCGCTAAATTACTTACCCTGCTGTCGCTGCAATCCTTAACTCGCTATTTAAGACTGGATTTTAGAGATTTCTACTCTAAAGGCTTTAACTTCGACTCGATTATTGGTTCCACCAATATGAATAACGGCCTGATGCGTCTGAACGACTTAACCATGGTTGGAAGCGGTGCGACGGTTGTAATGAAAGGCGACATTAATGTCCGCAATGAAACAGAAAATCTGCATATTCTGGTTTTGCCGGACATCAATGCAACCGGAGCTTCCATTGCCTTAGCAATTGCAAATCCAATTGCCGGCATCGGCAGTTTCCTGGCTCAGTTGATTTTCAAAGATCCTTTGAGTAAGCTTTTCTCTTTTGAGTATTCTGTGACCGGCACGTGGTCTGATCCGGTTGTTAAGAAATTGGAAAAACACGATCCATTCTAGTTGAGAGATTTTCTGAAGATGCTGAAAATTGCCACCTGCCAAATGACTTCCGGAATTGACTTAAGCAAGAATCTGGAAGAGGCTGAAAGTTTTATTCGAAAAGCAGCCATGGAAGGCTGCAACTTAGTCTGTCTGCCGGAAACTTTTGCGTTGATGCCCAGAGGACGGCAAGACGTATTAGTTTTTGCAGAGAACTACGGCGAGGGACCTATCCAAGCCCGTATTTCCTCTTTAGCTAAGAATCTTGGAATCTGGATTATTGCCGGGTCAATTGCTTTGTTCTCCGACAAAAAAGATCACGTCACCAACACTTGTCTGGTTTATGACCCGTATGGCGCCGTCGCTTGCCGCTACGACAAGATTCACTTATTTGCCTACCACACGGAAGAAGAACGATACGATGAAGGCTCTCTTTACACACCGGGCCATGAAGCCAAAAGCTTTATTCTTCCTTTAGACAACGGAACCGACATCAAAATCGGTCTGGCTATTTGCTATGACTTGCGTTTCCCAGGCCTTTTCCGCCATTTAGGCAGTCCCGATCTCATCGTCATTCCTTCGGCCTTCACGGAAACTACGGGCCGAGCACACTGGGAGACTTTAGTCAGAGCCCGCGCCATCGAAAACCTCTGCTATGTCTGTGCACCGGCACAAGCCGGATCAAATCCGGACGGAAGAAGTTTCTGGGGTCACTCAATGGCAGTCGACTGCTGGGGTAAAATTTTAGGAGAGATGGGGCAAGACGATAACGGTGTTTTTATCACCGAGCTTGATCCGAGATTTATCGCACAAGTAAGAAACAACTTACCTGCATTAAATAACCGCGTCTTTTATGACTAACAAGAATACTGAAACTGCAATTTCTGTTTTACTTACTCCTCATGGAGTCACTATTGAAGATTTAGAGTCCGCTTTTGCCGAACTCTCAGGAAAACATATTGATTTCGCCGACTTCTATTTTCAACGAACCGTTTCCGAAGGTTATGTTTTAGAAGAAGGCATTATTAAAAACGGTTCATTTAATACAGACATGGGTGTCGGCGTTCGTGCCGTCAGCGGAGAAAAAAGCGCGCTCGCCTATTCCGATGAAATTTCTAAAGATGCATTAGTCGAAGCCGTCAGAACCGTTCGTGCTATCGGCAACTTTTCTGATGATAAGACCGTTGTTAAATTAGAAAGAAGGAGAATCCCTGACGCACTTTATCAACCGGTTAATCCGATCGAGCTTAAAGAAACCAAAGACAAGATTGAAATCATTAAAAAGCTCGACAAGCTTGCAAGAAAGCTGAGTCCTCACATCATTCAAGTGATTTGCAGTATTTCATCCGTTTATGAAGTGATTTTGATTGCGAAACGAGACGGAGCGCTTGCCGGCGACATTCGTCCGCTTGTCAGAGCTAATCTGAGCGTTGTCGTCCAGAAAGACGGCAAGACTGAGAGAGGCACTGCCGGAGGAGGCGGACGCTTCTCGCTTGATTACTTCACAGACGAAAAACTTTCCTCCTATGCAGAAGAAGCCGTTTCTTCCGCTCTTCGAAACCTGGAAGCCATTCCTGTTCCCGCAGGCGTATTTCCCGTCGTTCTCGGCCCCGGTTGGCCGGGAGTCCTCCTCCACGAGGCCGTAGGCCACGGATTAGAGGGAGACTTCAACCGCAAAGGCACCAGTGTTTTTGCCGACAAGATTGGTCAAAGAGTTGCTGCCGAGGGCGTTACTATTGTCGACAACGGAACCGTCAAAGACAGAAGAGGTTCTTTAACAATTGACGATGAAGGCAATCCCACCCAATGCACCGTCTTGATTGAAGACGGCATTCTGAAAGGCTATATGCAAGACGAGCTCAATGCCTCTTTGATGGGTCAGCAAACGACAGGCAACTGCCGCCGTGAGAGCTTTGCAACTCTTCCTATTCCCCGCATGACCAACACCTACATGCTCAGCGGAGATAAAGAGCCTGAAGAAATTATTTCTTCCGTGGATTACGGCATTTATGCCAAGAATTTCGGCGGAGGCCAAGTTGATATCACCAGCGGAAAGTTTGCTTTTTCGATGAGTGAAGCGTGGCTGATTGAAAAAGGCAAAATCACACAGCCGGTGAAAGGTGCCACATTAATCGGCAACGGCCACGAGGCTCTTTTAAAGATCAAGCTTATCGGAAACGACTCTTGTCTTGACGGGGGTGTAGGCATATGCGGCAAAGACGGCCAAAGCGTCCCGGTCGGCGTCGGCATGCCAACCCTTCGAATCGACGGCCTCACGATCGGAGGCACGAGCTAACTTCGAACCAAGCCGCTTAATGCGGCTTGTCTTCTTCTATTGCTGTAAAAAATCTAATCTTCGATTGCCCGGCGCTTGGAAAAGTCAAACCTTGACAAGGCAATCAAGAAGAATGCTCCTCTAAAGCACAACTCAGTGGCCATAGCGACCCAAACGCCAACCAAACCAAACTCAGAGGCCAAGAAGTAGGCCAAGGGAATACGAATAAACCACATACTGCCTAAGTTTGCCAAACTTGGAAGCAATGTATAACCCGCACTGACAAAAATACTGCAGCAAACAATAGCGGCCGCGAACATCGGTTCGGCGAAAGCCTCTATTCGTAGAACAGTTGTTCCCAGATTGATAATCGATTCATCAGGTGTCATAAAACCGATCATCCACGGCGCGGTTATGTACATCAGGACACCCATCGCCGACATCATTACCATCACCATGAGAACATTGATTTTGGCGAATCTTCTTGCTATTGCCGGTCGTTTTGCACCGATGCTTTGGCCAACAATAGTTGAAGCAGCATCTGCGACACCAAAACCAGGCATATAGCACAGACTTTCAGCGGTGATAGCGAAAGAGTGAGCCGCTAAGGCAATAGGACCTAACGGCGCCACAATCATGGTAGTGACAATCTGGGCACCGCTCATGGCTATTCTTTCGAGGGCGATTGGAGAACCGATTCTGAATGTTCTCCTCATGCAAAAGATTTCAGGAATAAAAGAGCCTTTCCTCCCAATCAAAGAGAGTTTTTCGGACTTGACAAGCAAGAACCACAACATCAAGCCAGCACTTACCAATTCTGCCAAGATAGTTCCCAGCGCTGCTCCGGCAACTCCCAGATTTGCTCCGGGCACAGTTAGTTTGAAACCAAGAATGTTGTAATCCGATGTGGGGAAAATAAGAAGCAAGTTGAAGAAGGCGTCCAAAAAGCACATTCCGATATTAATAATGCTCGGAAGTTTGACATTGCCGGTACTGCGCAACATGCTGGAGGCCATAAAGCCCAAAAGAGCGGCAGGTGTTCCAAGACAAAAAATCAGAAAATATACTCTCGCATCTTCGTAAAGCTCCTGGGGTCCTCCAAGCCAATTAGGCAAATATGGAGATACCATTAAACCAATAAGAGCAATAAGGATACTGACGAGAAAACCGACGAACAGACCTTGTCTCAGAACAGAGCGCGCCTCTTCATCTTGTTTTGCTCCGATACGCTGAGCAACCTGAACGGAAAAGCCTACTGTGACCGATGTAATTAAGCCCCATATTAGCCACAGAGAAGAAGAAACCAGGCCGATAGATGCGGCAGGATTTGCACCCAGATGACCAACCATTGCGGCATCAATGTATTGGACCATCACGAAAGAAATCTGCGCAAAAATAGCAGGTAAACTTAACCGCCAAACCAGATCAATCTGGTTCCAAATCGTTAATTCCGCACCATCTCTTATTAAAGAAAACAGATACTCGGTCTTTTTGCTTTTAGCGCCCATAAAGGCATTGTAGGAACTTTAATTTTTTATTAAAAGCCTTGTCTTGTTAAAGCACATTTCATCATGCCCAGTTTACCTTCTCTGTGCATTCTGACTCCAGCTTCTAGACAGGGGAGAGGAAAATCAAAGCGGTCTCGCTATCTCCACTACAACGTCTATTTCAAACCGTTTTTGAGAAGTTGAAAAAACTTGATCATCGCGAGAATCACAAGCTTTTCTTTTCCCCTTCGCTCTCATAAAGTTGAGTCTTGCAGGAAAACGGTGGTGCCTTAGGCACTTCCAACCCACGTTTGTACTGCACCATTAGCATCTCAAATACCTTCCCGGGCGGGGCATACAGTGGTATCTCCCCGCTTCGCCTGCGTAATATTTCCTTCGCAGCACACGTATCAGCGTGGCCCTCATAGCCGCATTGACGGCACTTCACACGATCTGTCGAGACTCTGTTTTCTTTGGATGGGTAAAAACAAGCTGGACAAACTCGAGAGCTGTGACACGCATTTACCTGAGTAAGCCTGATGCCAAACTGTTTGCATTTCTGCTCAAGACACTTCCGGATATATCCTCGGGCCCAGCTTGAAAGCCTTCGGTTCCAGTTTTTACTTCTTGTCTTCCCCATATGAGCAGAGAGCTTTTCTATGACGAGCTCTTTGACTTTTACGCCATCTAACCCGTCGCCTTTGCCTTGCACAATGGAATTTATCGCTTTATTGATTTCTTGCTTGATTGAGTCTTGCGCTCTTCGATATTTTGCATTGTGTTTTTTGCGGCCAAGGTTATGTTTAAATATATTTTGTGCTTTTCTCCTATCTTTCTCTTTAGCCGAGCTTTCTAACTCTCGGGCTTTGGCCCAAAGTTTATTTCTCTTCTGGCCTTTATCTTTGCAATAGTCTGAAAACCGGGTAAGTTTCTCTCCGAACTTTTGACCGACAAACGCTCCGTTGCTTAAAGCTGCGACTTCCGTATAACCGGTATCGAAGCCTACAATCTCTCCTTCAGTCCTTTCCGGTTTGCATAAAGCCTCACGGCAGACTCTCAGTTCGTAGACGTCAAGTTTTTTAATGAGCTGAATGGTTCCTCTAAGTGCTCCTTTGCCTAGGATGCGCAATGCAACGGGCGCCCGCTTCTTAGCCCCTTCTGCATATGACGTCAGCCTTAACTCATTCTGGTCTTTAGAAT